>CAYZRH010000004.1:0-67326 GCA_964480805.1 uncultured Desulfurococcaceae archaeon | reverse complement strand
ATTATGTATGCGGCGGCCGGGATTTGAACCCGGGGTCTCTGGCTTGGGGGGCCAGCGTCCTAGTCCAGGCTAGACGACCGCCGCTTATCCTTCTATTTTTCTCTATTGTAGTCTAGTTTTTATTGTTTAGTGTAGTTGTGTTTAAGAGGGTGTTTTAGTATCTACTATAACTAGTGATGAAGAGAGGGTCTCTTGAACCCTGCTGGGGTTGTGATGATAGCCGGAAAATCTGACTGTAGTTGTTAAAAGTTTTTTACTAAGCTATAGTCCTCCAAGACGTGTTATTTCTTTTGTTGCTTCTTCTAAGTCTTTGTATGTATCAATGCTTTTCCAGAATATGTCTTTATAGCATACAGCTGCTAACACTCCATCACGGGCCATTTCAGGGAATCCTTGTTTCTCAATATCTCCTTTCTCTGGTAGGTAATCGAATACACGTGGTGTCATAGCGTATACTCCAGCGTTAACCCAGTATTCATGTATCCTTGGTTTTTCATGGAACCTCCTAACAACCTCATCCTCAATCTCAAGTATGCCGTAGGGGCTTGGAAGTGGTATAGCTGCTATAGTTGCTGCATATCCCTTCTTTACAGTTTCTATAAGCTTCATGGGGTTAAGGTTGGTTATTATATCACCATTAAGTGCTAGAAAAACCTCGTTCTTACTAAGAATGTGTTCAGCATTCTTAAAAGCACCGCCAGTACCTAATGGCTCGTCTTCAACAACATATGTGACTCTTACACCAAGACGGCCGCCGCTACCAATATGTTCTATAACCCTCTCCTTCCTATAACCAACAAGCAGTACAAACTCTTCAATACCATACTTCTTCAACCACCCAATCTGCCATTCAAGAATAGGTCTACCAGCAACAGAAACCAGAGGCTTAGGCAACTCCTCAGTATAAGGACGGAGTCTCTTACCAAAACCACCAGCAAGTATAGCTGCAAGCACAACCATCACCCAGTAATAGATAATACTGCATCCAAGGTATTAAAGTTAATAAACCCCTAGCAAAGACAAAGAACATGGAGAAGAGCCGCCGTAGCTCAGCCCGGGAGAGCGCCCGTAGACACCCGTGCTCTAGTTTAGCACGGTGGTCTGGCGAGGCTGAAGACCGGGTTGTCCGGGGTTCAAATCCCCGCGGCGGCATATCTCTTTCTCCTAGTCTTGGACACCAGCTTTATTAATTGTGTCTTGTGTATAGTGTTTTATTGTTGGTGAAGCGGTTTTGATCGAGGTATTGCTTATACCTCTTACCCGTCCATATGTGTTTGATTACCTTGGTTACTGGGTTAGTACTACTAGTGATAGTTTGTCTAAAGCTGGTTTTGATAACCGTGTTTATGTATGGACTAGTGTTGAGAAGCCTCCTATGAAGTGTTTTGTTTGGAGCCGTATGCAGTACTATAGTTCTTGTCTACTAGAATGGCTTTATAACAGAGTTTCTAGACATACTGGCTTCTATATTGTTGGTATAGGCTATCTGGACGCCTATGCTAGTGGTTTAAACTTTGTATTTGGTGAAGCCTCTCCAAGCCATAGAACAGCTATAGTCTATACTAAGAGACTAGACCCGGTATTCTACAGTGAAGAATTTAACCCTACAAAGTATGTAGGGAGGGTATCTACTGAAATAGTCCATGAACTAGGCCATCTACTTGGACTACTACACTGTACTACACCTGGTTGTGTAATGAACTTTAGTAATAGTGTATACGAGGTTGATACTAAGGATAGGTTTTTCTGTGAAAAATGTATATTAAAACTACATAGAAAGATCTAGAAATTATATATCTAGTACAAAATACGCTCTCCACTTCTCCTCATCTTTAACAATCTTCATAAGATGATATGTAACAGCTTTAACCTCAACTTTAGACACATGTCTATTAGGGTTAAAGCACTCTCCACGACAAACACCATCAATACTATAGACTCTATCGCCATCCTCCCTCTTAACACATAGATTTTCTACATAAACCTCTTTACACATAATGTTTTCACTATAGTATAGAAATAATAGTTCCTCAAGCCATCTATACAATAGACTCTCAAGATCAAAGCCTTCAGCATGTATTCTACGTTCTATAGATAACTCTAGATCCCTTGTATTGGTCATAGTCTCAAATAATGATAAACCAGCGTTTTCAAATAACTCTATAAGGTCTCCTCCATAAGCTAGTATGTATACATCAGCAGTATGTTCTAGGTAATCAAATTTGCCTTGAATACCTTTTTCAACAATTTTAGGTTCACCCATCAATATCACCATAATATAATAACTATAAGCACTATTATAACTAATTCACTACTATAACAAATACTATTATGGATTATATAAATGCTTTAAGTTATTAATAACCTATTAATCAATCTCCATATTAAAATAATTAATACATAAAAATGTATCTCTTATACAGAAAATATAATATATACCAGAGATACATACTACCATGCACAGATGCTTGGATGTAAAGAGACATGATTTACAAAGCACAACACCGTACACGTATAGATATCATCTTCTCTATATTAAAGTTCATTAATAGTGAGGGAATAGCTAAGAAGACGCATATACTCTATGCTACAAACCTTAATACAAAGAGTTTGGAGAAGTTCCTTAACCAACTTATTAGTATTAATGCTATAGAAGTTGTTAGTAAGGGTAGGTTAAGAGGGTATGTAATGACACCACATGGTAGACGATTATTTTCATTAATTACGAGACTCTACAACGTCTTTGAATATAGAGAAAAGAACAATGACTACTTAGAGCTATTACTAAAATACTTGATCTTAAAGACTAGTAAGAACTTAAACAGACAGACTCTAGCTTTAATAAATAAGATCATTGTTGGCCGCTCTGGATTTAGATATAATATAAATCTTTATGGCACTAGAGATGTAAACTATATAATATCAGTTATTGATGAAGCTATGAGTATAGATGAGATCATAGATTCTATTGGTAGACTATTATTCTATCTAGTTGATACCAATGAGAAATGTATTCTAATAAATAATGCTATACATCAGTATCCCATATCCTATTTTAAGAAGATATTTACACAAGCAGGTATAAAGCCTGATAGGTATACCATACTAGTACCTAGTAGGTAGAGTATATTATAGATATAGATTTTTTGTACATATAGTTTTTCTATATAACACATACTCTAAGTTATTAAATACTGTTAGCAATAATGTATTGTAAAAGGTGTAGAACATGATAGCTCTAGGTAAAGTACTTGGAATAGTACTCCTATCTGTAATACTGGTAGGAATTGGAACGACAATAGCTATGTGGTCAGAAACACTAAAGATCAACACTTACATACACACTGGTGAAGTTAAAGTTAAATGGAGTGCTTGGGAATGCAGTGATACAGGGCCAGATCCACAAGCACCAGGGTTCAATAATACTGAAAACAAGAATGTTAGTAAATGTATAGTTACTGTAGAAAAGAATGATACAGAAGGCAACCCTATAAAACTAAATATAACACTTGTTAACGCCTATCCAGGTTATGCTGTAAACATTACACTAGTTGTTGACAATATTGGTACAATACCTGTAAAACTATATAATGTTAACTGGACCCACTTAGACCCTAATGATACAGAAGCATTAAATGTAACCTTGATCAAGCCAAATTCTACTCAAATAGAGCCTGGAGAGAACAAAACCTTTATCCTAGAAATCATTGTTACTCAGGCAGCTAATGAGACAGCACTCTATTCATTCGATCTAGAGTTAACGTTTGCTCAGTGGAATGAAGTTAATGGCCCATAAGGACGTGTGATAGGAGTGTATTGAATATGAAAATGTTTTTCAAAATGGGTGTAAAACCCGTGTACTTCGTATGTGTAGGTGTATTGGAATGAATAAAGGTGTTATAAGTATAATAGCATTAGCTCTGATAGCATTAGTACTGTTTACACTAGCTATGTGGTTTAGTGTACTAAAGATCAATACTTATGTATCAACAGGAGAGCTAGACTGGGAGATTATGCTAGGCGTTAGCCATCTCGATGGACCGGGTGTTAATGACTGGAATCTCAACTGGACATTAATACCAGATAAGGTTAGGTTTCAAACAGATAAGGATGTTGGACAGACGTTTGTAACGCTAACGGATAGTGATGGAGACTTAGATTATGATGTATTAAATATTACAATAGTAAATGCTTATCCATGGTACTATGAACACATATCATTCATAGTACACAATAATGGGGATATACCAATAAAGATATGGAGACTATCTATAAGCAATGGAACATACACATGGTACTACTACGCTATTAATGAACAAGAACTTCAAAGAGGCGATGAAATAGACCTAGACGGTGATGGAGTAGACGACATACTTATATGGTGGGGTGACAATTTTGGGAAACAACTACACCACTGTGATGAGGCTGATATAAGTTTTGACTTAACAATACTGCAAGGGATACAGGAGAACATTACAATAACTCTATACTTAAGTCTTGATGCTGTACAATGGAATGAGTACACTCCTGGGCCAATAGGGCCATAACGGTTAAATCCACATGACTGGTGCAACTATGTGATGCTTAAATCCAATATTTTTTACCCCCTTGATAAAGGGATTTGAGGAATAATATATGTCTAGAAAGTATGTGTACTTATCTTTATTGTTAATTTTTATAGTCTACTTGTTAAAGAACTTCCCATTAGCTTATGGTATATCCTTTCATGTAATTATTTCAATAACAAGTATTTCTTTAGTAGTGATATATCTTCTAAATTCTAGAAGTATGCTTTCAAGAATAGTTAGTGATAAGTCTATAGTAATGTATTTATTATTAGTAGGTATCATACCAAGGTATATGCTTGGACTCATATTTGGCTTTGGATATAATTTGTCTACACTAACTCTAGTAGATCTATTATTAACAAATGTATATACCTTATCATTTGTAATAGGTATTGAATGTTTTAGAAGAGTTCTTATAGACAATATTATAGAACATCGTAGTGTGAAAGTATGGCTACCAACACTAACTACTACAATACTATACATATCAATAAGTAATTTGACAGACCCATCTATAGAGTCAGTTATATATAATATGACAGTCTTCCTTAACCAGCTATTTCTAACAATACTTGCTATCAATACAAATATCAGTATACAACTACTCTATAGTATACCCCATACCGTTATGACAAAAACTCTGCCTATATTACCTGCAATCCCATTAACCATTTCCCTACCGCTATCAATTTTTATAACTATGTCTCAATTATCAATAATATATTATGTATTAATAAAGAATAAAAACACCACTAATGTAGAAAACCTCTACATATCCTCATTAAGAAGAACTCTATCAACAATACTAAACATTACTGCTTTCACCCTAACTATAACATTGGTGCTTATAACCATTAGTGGGTATAGACTACTTATTGTCACAAGTGGTAGTATGGCTCCTCAAATAAATATGGGTGATATAATTGTTATTGATACAAATGTAAACAATATTACAAAAGAAGATGTAATAACGTTTATGGTTAAAGACAAGATTGTTACACATAGAGTTATTGAAACATTCATCAAGGAAAATAGATCATATTATCTAACAAAAGGCGATGCTAATAAAGAAGTTGATCCATGGGTTGTACGTTACGATAATATACTTGGTAAGACCATATACTCAATACCATATATAGGTATGCCTATAATATTTCTAGCAATACTATCTAAAGACTATGTAACATTTGTTGTTACACTAACATCAATCATTCTATTCATATTTAGCCTATATATAGTTAAGGAGGTGATCATGCGTATTGATTAAAAATGGTTTAAATAAAAGTATTATTGATAAAGTTCTCATAGTCTTTATAGCTTTATTCCTAGTTTCAACAATAACCTCTAGTATACTATTAGCTATAGTGTACCGTGAACCTCCATATACACAGTACACTAGTACTGTAAAGTATTGTGACTTGAAAGTAGCTATTAAGAATAAGGCTGTTGTAAAACCAGCTTTAATATATGACTATGTAGAAAATATAAGTTCAAATAAGGTATACCTTAGTTTACTCAAGTATATTGTACTAGATCTCTACTATGACCCCATATTATACTCTAATACAAAATACGGATCTATAAGAGATGTAAGTATAGACTACACCATATACTTAATCATAAGCTCTGGTGTCTGGTCTAAAACTATATTATTTAAAGAACCGAGTCATATTGATGCTGGCAAGTTTAGAGACACTATACTATTGAATATGAGTAAAATCCACAAAATTGTAAATACTATTGAGAAAGAGACTGGTATTAAGACAAGATCTTATACTATAACACTCTCTATAGACTTGCTAACTAATGTAGTTTATGGAACAGGTGTAAATGCTACATATAGAATTAATCCTAAAGTAAGTATATCTATTGATAAAGAGGGAAATATGGTTACAATAACTAAGAGTGGTGATAGTAAAAGCTATACTGACGAAAAAACTATAATGAAGAAGAAAATGTTTAATCTACTTGGTTTAGACATACTTGCTTCTAGAACACTACTTACATATACAACAATAGCTTTAGCACTAACATTATTTACACTAACAACCATCTATATCACAAAGTTTAAGGAGAAAAAAGTCTATGAACAATACATTACAGTTAATAGACCGTACATTCTACCAGGTAGAGTAGTGGATCTTGGAAATAAGCCTTTGATAGAAGTTAATGACTTTAGAAAGTTTTTATCACTAGCAAGGAGGTATAATAAGGTAATCGTATTAGCTGATAAGGCCGATTTCAAAGAACTCTATATAATACTAGATAACGCTATCTATGTATATAGGTTATATGAAAAATAACGTTAAAACAAACCCTACTCTAATACTTTTTCAGCAAACTTCTCTAATCTACTATGATACACTAATGCTATGATAACATATAATATAATAGTACCTATAATAGCAGCCTCCATATTCCATAGAGTATCCACTAGACTCTTACCCCATACAACAATATCTCTAACAACATCAAAAGCACATGATGGAGGGAATACATAAGCAAATGCTCTAAGTGGTTGTGGAAGCATCTGTTTTGGAGGCCACCATATACCTGTAAGGAATACGAGTATTAAACCTATAGCTGTTGCCCCACCAGTTGCTCTAGAAGACCTAGTTATTGGTGCTAACAGTAGCCCCAGTCCATAAGCAAATAAGGCTGCTAATAGTATGAACACTACTGCTATATAGTGTAGTGGATCTAGTGGGTTGAACAGTATTCTTGCACCAATAGCTACTCCAACAGCTACTATAATAGCTGACACTATTAATGATATTATAAGGTTTTCAACTAAGTCGATTAATAATAGCTTTCTCAAAGATATAGAGCTAGCTAGTAGTCTCTTTAGATAACCAGACTCACTACGAAATACAAAGAATCCTGCTCCAGCAGTCAATAGCCCTGTCATAAGAGCTAGTCCTATAGCACCTATAGTAGTCCACCCTACAACACCTGGTCTATCAACCATAGTCCTTGGCTTAACTATGTCTATACTAGGGTTTACTGGAAACACTATACTATAGAAGAAGAATCTTATATACCTACTATACTCTGCACCAGTCATATTATATGTAACATTACTTGGTGTAGAGTATTTTGTATAGTTTGATACAAATTCTGTAGCTCTATCTATTCTCTCTAGTGTAGAGTTCATTGTTAAATTAAATAATGGTGATAGAGCATAGCCATAGCCAAGATACTCCTCATTAGGTGTTGAAGCCTTAATATATACTGTTAAGTTAACAGGTATCCAGTTAACATAGTATTCACTAGCGTTCTCTGGTACAAGGACAGCTATATCATAGCCTTTCTTAATTAATAGTCCTTTAGCATAATCCCTACACGAACTCTTGTTACTACATCTACAACCAACCACGTCAACCATGTATGTAGCTTTAACACCACTAGCTTGTTTAAAGACACTGACAACTTCATTAGTAAGATTAACCTCCTCTCCACTATATAGTGGAGTCCATGCTGTTACATTACTCTGAAGCCCTTGATCACAATCTATAATGGCAACTCTTACTTCAACCCCTCCAGTCGGGGGTACGAATACATAAGCTACTAGTAACAGCCATAGTATAGGCCATGCTATAACCCAGAATAATACATCTTTATGTCTAAGGTAGCTCTTTATACCATAGTATATTATAGATAATGTTCTAGACATAGAGTCTCACCCAACACTAGTCTCTTCAAGAGGATGCCCTGTTAACAATAAGAATACATCAGATATTGTTGGCTTCCTAATCCTAGCCTCATAGATCTCTATACCATGTGATAACAGTATATTGAATAGTCTAGGAAGCTCTCTTTCAGCATTCTCTAAATACACATTTACTAGATCCTCTTTCTTCTTAACATCAAGACCTCCCTTTAACACCTTAACAGCTTTATCAGGATTACCTGTTACTAGTTCAACAATTGTTTTTAAGCCAACTGTCTTCCTCTTAAGCTCTTCTGGAGAACCCTTAGCTACAATTACCCCCTTATCCATAATAATTACTTCATCACAGTACTCTGCATCTTCAGATATATGTGTAGATAATAGTACAGCCTTACCTTCACTAACAAGCTCTTTAAGCATTTTTATAAACTCCACTCTTATACCAGGATCTAGACCAGTTGTTGGCTCATCAAGTACAAGCACTTGTGGGTCATGTATAAGAGACATAGCTATAGATAGTCTTCTCTTTAAACCACCAGATAGTTTGCTAGCAAGTTTATTCCTATACTCAAATAATCCAAGAGATTCCATAAGCTCTCTAGCTCTTAAACGTGCTCTAGATACTGATACACCATTTATCGCTGCTATATACACTAGGTTTTCATAAACAGTTAGATCACCTCTAATACCTAGTTCTTGTGGTACAAAGCCTATTAACCTCCTAGCTTCACGTTCTCTCCAAGGGTTTTTGCCAAGAACATATACTTCACCATTAGTTGGAGGGAGTACACCAACAATCATATTAAGTAAAGTCGTCTTACCAGCACCATTAGGCCCAAGAAGAGCTATTAAAGAGGGCTTTTCAATACTAAACGACACACCTTTAACAGCCTCAACACCACCGCTATACACTTTCCTAAGATCCTTTACTATGAGTAGAGCAGTAGACAATATAGTGGACACCTCCATTAATATACTGACACTATACAGTGTTTTAAAGGTATTTAAAGCTTAAACTAGTAGTAAGTAAAGATTTTCTAACAATAGCATTTATTAAAGACATATACCATTATAAACTATCTAAGTAAGATTATACAGACACTTACTAAGATAGACAAGACTACATCAACTATTAATGATTAGCCTTAATCTTGGTTATCTATAGAGAGTTAAAAATATTTATCTAAATACAGCTATATACATTAAAGCTATAAGCCTAACTCCCTTCCCAGTTCTTTAATTGTTTCAAGAACTTTATCACGGAATCTTAGGTAAGCATTTGTAAACTCTTTCATAGTCTTTCTACATGGACCATACTCTGGCCATTTCTCTACCTCTATACCACGGTTTCCATAATCTCCTGTTATCCCAACTTTTTTCAATAACTCATTAAGTTCTGGCGATGCTTCATATGCTTTTACGAAGTCTTCATACTCTTCCGTAAGTCTCTTAAGAGCCTCTTGGTCTAGTTGTTGATATATAGACTCTGCATAATCATCTAGTTTAAACCCTGGTTTCATATATTCTTGTTGTACTTTTAACTGGTGGTTAGGGAATTCTGTATTAGTCATATTCTTTGATGCAAACGTATATAGTGTATCAATAGGTTTTCTCTTAGAAGCTGGCAGTAGGTCTATGCGGTCTATAACATACACTGCTTCTTCACGTGTTATCCCGTGTTTCTCCATAAGGTATTTTATCCATTTCTCACGATTCCATGGAGAAAACATTATTTCATAAACTCTCTGTGCAACAAATGTACCTGATAAAGCTAGATCATACTGGATCCTTTTAAGCATTTCAATAAGCTTCTCTCTAGAACCAAATACACCGCTCTTGTCAAGGAATTCAACAAACTCTTCTCTTAACAAGTTTCTCCCTAGAACACGCTTTGATACTAAGTAGTCTATTCTCTCACTTAGAGGCATCTTTATAGCTTCTTCAAGCTTCTCTTTGTCTTTAAGAAGTTTTTCTAAAAGATCGTTAACTTTCCTCTCCTTCTCATCATCACTAAGTCTCTCAATAGCTTTCCAAACAAGTTTAGCAGCAACAACATCTCTTAAATGATCCTCTAGTCTACCACCCATATTAGTGTCATAGGTTTGTGTTGGCTTAATACCCTTCTTAATAGCTTTAGCCATACCCTCCATAGCAGCTACTCCAATTAATACCTCCTGAGCCACTGTATAGCTAACCGTGATGTTCTGGCCAATACCTATTTCGTTAAGTTTACGGGCAATCTCTAAGGCTGCTGGATAGGCTGCAGCTACTTTTACAACAAGGTTGGGTCTACCCTTCTCTACATTAGCTGTTGTATAACCCCATAGTAGATACTCATCATATACTCTTAAATCCTCTTCAAGCCTTATAGCAAACTCTTTAGCAGCTTCAACACTCTTAACAGGATCATGTGCTATCAATGGGTTAAGCTGGTAGCTTACAAGACCGTCGTGATAATCTGACCAGAAGAATGGAGGTCTAAATACAAGGAAGTTCTCCATAAGACCGAACCTTGTAGCTTCCATAGCAATATCGTCAGCGTATTTATCTGGATCTCTAAACCATTCTGGATACTTTTTAGACAAGACTTCTCTAGCATACTTCTTAAACCTCTCCCATAAACTAGGGTCGTCATCATAGGCTCTAGCTGCTAGAGCAGGGTTTGTTGAAACTTGTACATAGCCTAGGTGTCTAAGCCATCTAAGTCCTAGAGCATAGTCATTGCCAAACTTGCATAGTCTATGGAGTGAAGCATGGTAGTATATAGTGTTAGTAAGCTGGTTCTTCATAGCATTAATAAATGATTCAGCTAGACTTCCTTGATCAAGCTTTTTCTCTACTTCACTAGCAATGTATGCTAGTAGGCTATTGCCCTTATTCACTATCTTCATAGACTCTAGTTGTTTACTAATAACAGCTTCTAGTATAACTGGTTCACCATACTCTTCCCTTTCAACAGCCTCCCAGTCTTTAAGAGCGTTAACGATTATCTTTAACCCTCTCTCAATCTCTTCTCTACCAAAACCGACTCTTCTAGACTCTATACCTATGAGATTCCATGCGATCTCTAACAATAGATCATAGGCTAGATAACGATCAGCTATATACCTACGTTTAATACTTTCTTCAACACCAACAGGATTACTAGAAATAAATAGTAGGTTAAGCCTTCTAATAACAGAGCCTAGTACATCAACAACTCTACCCTTCATTTCAGGGTAAAGGATATGGTCAGCAGCAAGCTTTGTATGACCAGCTAAAGCAGTCTTTATAATATGGTCTGAATGGTCTATTCTAGGGGGTACTGGTAGAACAAGCTTCTCTGATTCAATAGAATTGATTACCTCCATTACATAGCTAAGAGAGAGCCTATTGTGAGCCACAATAAACACCTACATGGTATTGACTAGAACCTAGACTTTAAATCTGTCGAACATAACTTTGCATCAGCTATGTAAAAATGGTGCTAACCATATCCTCTTATAAAAACTGGGTCTCAACAGAAGTGTTTACATAGACATAGATTCGCCGATAAACAAGCTCCTCCAGTATTAGTATTTATCTAAAATATCGTTTACTAGGTATGAAGATTGAGCAATAGTATATACATGATGTTAAATAGAACTATTTATCTAACAGCACCTTATATGGCGTAGAGTTTATAAACTCTATATGTTCAAACCCTCATCTAGAGAATGCATATGTACTGGCTAACTATAGCTTATGAAAAACGGGTATATGGTGATATACTAGGCTATGAAACACTCTTCTAGCTCTCTACCATTAGTGGTAGCCCATAAAGTAAATAGTCTATGGAAGATAAAACGTGTCATTAACAACCCATTCATCAATGCTTTAGAAATAGATGCTATCCTATCTCCAGCTAATGGCAACATAGTACTACACCACGTTATGGAGGAGAAGCTTATGCGTGAGACTATGGAGTATAAGGGCGAGGAGACTCTAGAAATACCACGTAGAATATTTCATGAACTAGCTCAAGCTGTATCATATGGTGTTTTGAAAAAGTATCAACCACTAAGTACAGTTTTGGACTTTATAAATAGAGAAGCTAGAAAGAAGAACAAAGCTATTGACATAATGATTGATTTAAAGTCTAAAGATATGGGTTTTAAGTTAGCTAGGGTAATAGGTTCTAGTAGGTATAGTGGTGCAATATATGTTACGTCAAAATATCATAAAAACGTAATTGATGTTAAGAAGGTTCTTCCATATGTGAAAGCACTAGTTACTTTTGAAGAAGAACCTATTAGACCTACACAATATTTAAGAAGTATAGGTGTTGATGGAGCTAGTATAAGAACAGCTTTTGTTGATAAAGAACTTGTTGAAGAATTTCATCAAAACAATTTCATTATAGCAGTTTGGACTGTTAATGATGCACGTATGGCTAAATACTTAGCCGATCTCGGCGTTGACATAATTATAACAGACACTCCAGAAATGATAAAGAAAGCTTTAAGATAATGGGATGTATAAGCTTCTAAAATACATTAATAGACAGAGTATGTTATTATCTAGTATCTAAACCAACTAAGGTGGTCAGATAGGTATATTTCTTAAAACATTTTGAAAAAGCTGATTATATTGAAAATATATTATAAAGTTAGAGGCTTAGAACCCTGGCTTACGTTTCTCTACAACTTCTTTATTGACAAGTGTTGGAGGGATCCTGCCTTTATAGAAAGCTATAAGGTTTTCAGCAACTAGTTCAGCCATTCTATGCCTTGTCTCATACGTAGCTGAGCCTATGTGTGGTAGTAGAACCACGTTCTTAAGTGCTGTTATAGGGTGGTTTGGATCAAAGGGTTCGCTTTCATGAACATCTAGTCCAGCACCAGCTATCCATCCCTCTCTAAGAGCTTTAACTAGAGCGTCTGTATCTACTACAGCACCTCTAGCTGTATTGATCAGTATTGCCCCTTTCTTCATCTTCTTAAGCTTCTCCTCATCTATCATATGATACGTCTCTTTAGTTAATGGTACATGTATAGAGACTATATCGGCTTCTCTAAGGAGGTCGTCTAACTCACGATACTCATACCCATACTTCTCCTCAAGATCCTTTTTACGAGTTCTACTATAGTATATAATCTTCATTCCAAAAGCTCTGCCAAACTCTGCTACACGAGAACCTATTCTACCAAGCCCTATAATTCCTAGAGTCTTACCCTTAAGCTCTACACCAAGCATCATCTTAGGATGCCATCCAGTCTTAAGCCTCCACCACTCCCCCCATCTAACAAAATGGTCTGCTTCAACAACTCTTCTAGCAACAGCCATGAGGAGAGCCCATGTAAGTTCTGCTGTAGCTTCAGTTAGTACACCAGGTGTGTTAGTGACATATATTCCTAGCTTTGTAGCACACTCTACATCAATGTTATCGTATCCTACAGCATACTGAGCTATAATTCTAAGCTTCCTAGCTTTTTGTAAGAGGTTGCAGTCAATTCTATCAGTTAATAGTGATGCTAGTGCGTCAACTTCCCTAACCTTCTCTAACAAAACCTCGTATGGTGGAGGCTGGTAGTGATCCCATACTTCTACATCATAGTATTCCCTAAGTTTTTCAATAACGTCTGTAAAGAGCTCTCTAGTTATGAAGAGCTTGGGCTTCAAATTATACACCTACTAACACATAGCAGTAGAGCATAAAATAACCTTATCTGCGTGTATAGTATAAGTTAGAGATTGTAGAGGGAATTGTTTTAGAGGAGGAAAAAGAGGCTATTTTATAGGTTTACACTACCTAGGGCTTTATCGTTATCTTTCCATCAACCCTCTTATGTCCTCTTTCAAAAGCTTTTAAAGCATCACTAAGCTTAAACCTACTCGTTATTATCTTTGTCATATCTATTCTTCCAGCAGCCATAAGCCTTATAACATTTCTAAAAGTACCCCACCCAGAATGTCCCTGACTACCAAATACTTGTGCTCTACGTACCTGCAGTACTTCAAGATATATAGGTACCTCTTTTGGAGCTCTACCAATCCATGCAATCTTAGCTCCTACCGCTAGACTCTTCAACATCTGTGGTAGAGTGTGTTCTGGAGCACCAGCAACTTCAACATGCATATCAGCACCCTCACCACCAGTCACATCCATTATCTTCTCCCAAGGCTCTACCCCATTCTTCTTTAACTCAAATGGGTCGAAAACATAGTCTGCTCCAACACTCTTAGCTAACTCCTTCCTTACAGAGCTTATCTCAAAAGCTATAATCTTACCAGCACCAGCAGCTTTAGCAAGAGAGATAGATGCCAGCCCTATTGGACCAGCACCCCATACTACAACATAGCCTCCAGGCTTAAACCCTCCAGCACGATTGAATATAGCGTGGTAGGCTACTGAAGTAGGTTCTACAAGACTGCCTGCTTCAAAAGCCTTCTCTTCACTCCCATATCTTTCAACAAGCGTGTCTATCTTCCATAAATACTTCTCATAAGGGATTAAAACGTATTCAGCCATAGCACCATCGTGTGTAAAGCCTAGTTCACCAAACTCTAGATCAGATGGATCGTTTAGCCTTGTACAGTGGTTTACATAGCCTAGTCTACAAGCACTACACTCGCCGCACCACAGCATCTCTTCAGAAGTAACTAGGTCACCTGGTTTAACCATCTTAACTTGTGGGCCAACCTCTTCTACAACACCACTAAACTCGTGTCCTATAACAACAGGTGTTTTAACAAGGCCTGGATAGAACATATAGCCTTCTTCATCAGTTTCAACAAAGTGTAGATCGCTTCCACATATACCGCATGCTCTAACCCTAATCAACACCTGCTTTCCCCTGGGCTTAGGTATAGGTTTTTCTTCAAGAACTATACGTGGGTTTCTCCAAACCCTGTTACCCTCACGGATCTTGCGGGTCTTCTTCTCAGCATCAGTTATAGGATAGTCTGGTTTAGGAGTATAGTCTGCGTATAGAACAAGAGCTAACATCTTGCTTTCAGACATACAATCCACCTAAATCTATTCAACATATAGTGTGTTTGCTAAGAGCTTTTATACCTTGCTATAGAGGGCTATAGAGGATGCCATGCTGTATTATAATAGGTACATATATATAGATAGTAGGGCCTACTAGGATTAAGGATTTATGTAAAAAATATCCCGCTATAAGAGAATCTATAGCTCTACCAGTACACTCCTCCCTTCTCTATACGAACGCCAACAAGCTTCTCCAATCTGTACAGTACGTAATCCATCTATAGCTGTTACAGGGGGTTCTCTATCTTCAATAATAGCTTCTATAAAAGCTTCTAACTCTCCTACATATGCGTCATAGAATCTCTTAATAAACCATGGAGCGCCAAAGTATGTTAAACCATGTCTTGTACCTAAAGCAACCATGTTATCAATATTACTACCAATATATACTACTCCTTCTGAACCATAAACCTCTGTCCTCAATTCATAGCCATATGGGAACTTCCTAGTACCATGTATTAAGCCTTGTGCTCCATTAGATAATTTAAAAACTATACTGACAACATCTAGATCTCCAGTAGACTTTAGTTCTTCATACAAGTAGTTTCCTCCAACAACATATACTTCAACAACTTCAGCATCCATTAAATAACGGGCCATATCAAAGTCATGGGATAGCATATCGAGAAATACGCCGCCGCTCTTCCCCGGATCAGCAGCCCATCCTGGCGGAGCACATGGGTCTCTAGCTATAGCTATATACGCTATAGGTTTACCAATCCTCCCCTCCTCTATATACTTCTTTGCACTACGGTAGGCGTAGTCAAATCTACGGTTATAGCCTACTTGGAGTTTAACACCATGTTTCTTAACAGTATTAACAACCTCCTTAGCTTCACTAACAGTCACAGTCATAGGCTTTTCAACAAATACGTGTTTACCTGCTTCAACAGCTTGTATAATCATTTCTTTATGGAGGAATGTTGGAGCACTAATAACTACAGCATCAACTCTACCGTCTTCAACCATTCTAGTATAATCAGTATACCATTTAACACTTAGTTTCTCACCAACACTTCTAGCAGTTTCTTCAACAACATCTGATACAGCTATAAGCTCTGCTCTATCAACTCTATACTTCAGTATCTCTGCATGAAGCCTACCTATACGTCCTAAACCTACTACACCAACACCTACTTTACCCAAAATGAGTACACCTTCAACACATAATCCTCTATACATAGATCATGTTTGACTTAAAAAATCCTTTCTACAACCTATACCTCTACAATATTATAGTAGGCTATATTACTTGTAAAACCTAGTTTATCAATAATCCTTAGTGTAAGATCTACTGCTTCACTTTCATAAACTCTCCTAAGATCACTATTTGTTCTATACAGGTCTAACAGTTTCTCTCTAAGATACCTTACACCACTCTCATCAACTACTGCCTGGAATATAAAGAAGTAGTGTCGGAAGAAGCTTGTTCGTGGACTCCTCCTCTTTAAAGGAGATATCCTTGTTTCTCTATAATATGTTTCAAGCATCTCCTCTAAATGTAGAGAATAGAGCTCCTTCTTCTCTTTAACAACTCCTTCAACATACTCTAGTATAGTATCAAATATTTCTTCATAGAGTCTCCTAGGCCTACTACCATGTGGAAACCTACTCATAACCTCTAATAGTAATTGTATATAAACACCTGAAACCTTATACTTTAACATACCATTTGTTACAACTCTAATAGTATCCCATACACCATATCCTTTATCACTATATGGATGAGCACCGCTTCCAGAGTGGAAAGATAGTAGTACACCCATACTACGTGCAACTGTATGTAATCTATCAACCCTACTAGCTAGATCAGATAGATCGCCTTCATAGTCTTCACGTTTTCTAAAACCAATATTTGGTGCTATATAGTCTATTCTCAAACCACTACGGCTTAACTCATTAATATAGAAGAATAGTTCTTTAGGACTAGTAGTCTCTGGTACTTCATCAAGTGCTATTTCAACACCATATTCTCGACTACCTTGATACTTGTTAATAATGCTATAGACTTTCATAACATACTTTATACTATTAAAATACTTCAACACTAGTCTTGCAAGCTCTGCCTTATCATATTTTATTACATATATGTCTCCAGAGTTTGATAGGAAGTAGAATCTCTTACCAAGATATGTTCTTTCAAAATCCTTTCTAATAGACTTGTCAAACTTATCCTCATATATTGCCAGCACTTCTCCACTACCCAGTCTACTTACTCCAAGATCTATGAGTTCACATGTATCAATAGTGACAAAATCTACTCCACCAACATCCTCTACTTCTTTAAACTCCTCTTCAATATACTCAAGAGATTTTTCAATCTCCTCTCTAGATAAACCATATTCAAATCCCCCTCCAGTAATTCTCTTAACAGCTCTTTCTGGAGAAGCCATTAGAGACACGTGATCGGCTTCTACTTCAACTATAGCTCCATAGTGTTCAGCATAACTTGTAGCTTTAGATATATACTCAGATATAGATGTGCCAGTATGCCCTCTTAACAAACTCCTACTAGAAGAAATAGTTTTTAATGGAGCTGTCTCTCTATTATAGGACAACATTAGTGTTCCAGCAACATCTCTTAACCGGAAAGCTTTTAGAACAGGCGGTATAACTATGTCTGGCAACCTAACACCTATGGCTGGATGAGGTATTAACCCTAGATATTTCCTCAATACACTACACACCCTAGTATTAAGTATATTTTATTCTAGAGAAAAAGAGTTTTAGATTATTTTAACTATTAACTATAAACCCCTAGATCCTTCCTTCAAGGAATAACTGGTAAGCTCTTAACAAAACACCTTTAGCAGTATTAACAACTTCTAATGGATGCTGTCCATCTTCAGGTTTTACTTCAAAACTTGTAGCACCACTATAGCCTATATCATGTAGTACTTCAAGTAGTTTAGCAACATCTTCTTCAGTATTAATTGAGCCTGGGCGGTAAAAGCCTGGATGCCAATCATAGAGTTTATCATTAACCTTTTTAGCACAGCCTATATGGATATGTCCTATTAGATCACTATAGGGTTTAAGATCTTCTGGTTTCTCATCAAGCAATGGTCCATGGCTTAGATCCCACATTAGATAGACATTACTATAGCTAGATCTTATCTCTTCAATAACCTTAGCTGAGAAATCTATTGGACCGAGAAGTCTCTTCTTATCCCATTTATAGTCAAAAGTCTCTACATATACTGACATATTGTATTCAAGCGCTTTCTCAGCCATAGCACTAACTGTTTTAACAAACGATCTAACCGCTCTCTCACGCTCAATTCCTTCAACATTAGGTCCTGAACATAGTGCTACTGCTTTCATACTCCTCTCTCCAGCAACTTCTACTCCTCTAACAAGGACTTCCTCAGCTTTCCTCCTCTCTTCCTCATCTACAGCACTAGGATTGTATTTCCTAACAAGAACCTCTGGTTGAAGACCCATTGAGAAATCTATTCTTCTACCACTTTCACCAACGTATCTGCTAAGCATCTTCCACTCATTATCGCCAATCCAGGAGATCTCTAGTAGGTCGAAGAAGCTGTCTTTAAGAAGCTCTCTAGTCTTATCAGCTGCTCCTTTATCGGATTTTAAAAGCTCTGGATATACCATGAATACAACTATCCCTATCTTGTATGGGTATCTAGATATTATCTCAATACCTTTCTTCTCAAGTGCTACAGATAACAAATAGCTTTCACCACCTTTGAACTAGATAATTATAGTACACAGTTTTAAGCTCTTTCTCCAATAAGGGTTTTTGTATTAAAAGAGTGGTTATAGTAGGAGTGGTTTTAGTGTTCTAACACTAGTTTCCAACAAGGTATCAAGATCTGGTTCACCACGTGCTTCAACACTAATATATCCTCTATACCCTATTCTAAGTAGTCTATACACTATCTTCTCCCAATCAAGTATTCCTAAACCTGGAGCTAAACGGTTACTATCAGCAGCATGGAAGTGCCCTATATACTTGTTAGCTCTAAGTATTGCTTCATAAGGACTTCTTTCTTCTAGCATCATATGGAATGTATCAAATAGTATTCTCACATTCCTATAGTCTTTGATAAACTCAATTGCTTCATCAAGTTTATTAATAAGATCTGTTTCATACCTGTTGAGAGGTTCAAAAACTATTAAAACACTATGTTCACTAGCATATTCATCAATTATTTTAAGAGATTCTCTAAGCCTCTCCTTAGCTTTAATGCAGTCTCCTTCACACTTACCTCTAGCTAGTCCTACAACAACTTTGTATGAGCCTAGTTCTTGAGCTATTTCTATGTATTTCTTAAAGAACTCTAGAGCTTTCCCACGGTATTCACTACTAGAGCTTGATAAGCTATAGCCGTATCTAAGGTATGATAGCCCAGTTGATATAGCTGATACTTCTAAACCATACTTCTCTGTAACTCTCTTAACCTCTCTTACATCTACTTGAAATGGATTAGAAATATTGTATTCAACACCATCATAACCTAGTTCTTGGAGTCTACTAAGTATCTTCTCTAATGGAGCACTTATAACAACACTAAACTCTACATCAGTAGCAATGGCTTGGACGATAGATAGTTTAAGTCTAGACATTACATACAAGCCCCCTATATTAGCCAGTACTAGTGTATTAATGGTAAAAACTATTTATATAATATAGACTAGTTCCTCCTAATGCTTAGCTAACCCTTAGGTTCAACATGTTCTCTAGGTTTGTTATAGAATAGTTCTTCAAAGTCTATCCACGTCCTAGGTATCTTCCCTGGCGGATAGTTTTCTTTAAGCCAGTTAACAAACTCTATAACTCTCTCTATAACCTTATTTACTAAAACCTCTCCCTTCCTTGGATCAGCTAGTTTAGGCCATCCTACAAATCCTTTCTTATAATAGTAGAATTCTGGTAAATGGCTTACATCATACCAGTTAAATGGCTTATCTGGGAACACATTGCCAGCAGCATTAACCCATTTACCCGGTATAGCTCTTACAACACCCCATTCACCCTCTTTTCTAAGAAGCTCTTCATCTATGAGTTCTGGAGAGACATACCATGTAACACTAGCTTCTACCTCATCAGCATGTACAAAGGGTGTTTCAAGTTTAACACTTGGAGCAATCTCTTCTCCACTACCAGCTTTTCTCAATAGGTCTTGAACCCATTTCCACCAGCTAGTGACAAGTATTAGTGCATGAACATCCTTCTCTATTATAGCTATATCCTTAGCTATAGGGAGAACGTATTCTTGTCCATGGCTATTCCATACTATTATCTTTTTAAAACCAGCATTTGAAAGCCACTTTATAATATCGGCTACATACTCTATTAATACTGTAGCTCTAACAGGTATTGTACCGGGCATGCCATAGTGATGGCTTGGGTGACTACCATAAGCTATTGGTAGTGCTACAGTACATCCAGTTTCATAACATACTTTTTCAGCTATACTAACACCTATGATAGTGTCTTCTCCAAGAGGCTCAAAGGGTCCATGGCATTCTGTTGAACCTACTGGTAGGAATACTATATCGTTCTCCTTAACTCTTTCTTCAAGCTCCCTCATACCCATTTGATCAAGATATATCTTCTTACCCCACTTGTTTAGAACAGGTTTACCCCAACGCTCACTTAATGGCTTATACACATACAACACCCTATATTATTTTGTTTAAACTACCTATCCTCTCCTATATACGAGTTACTAGTCTAGAGACTATTCTTCACAAGAGTTTGTTTATAAGTAAGAATATAATAGTTTAAACTGGATAAGTACTGGAGGTTTTGATAGAGTGTTTTTATTAGAGATTCTAGTAGAGGATAAAGATACTTCTTTCATAATAGGTATGGATACTAGTTATGATAAACTAGTGGATATACTACCTTTTAATACAGAGCTTAGTGTTTGGAAGGAAGAAGTATACTTCCAGATACCTATAGAGTTAGAGGGTAGTGGGAAATATTATCGAGTTAAACCAGGTAAGGTCTATTACTGGTCTCCAGGTAGAGCATTCTGTATATTCTATGGGTTAAGTGAGCCATACACACCTGTAAGCTATGTTGGTGAGTATGTGGGTCCACTAAATATACTTAGATATTTTGATAATGGAGATAGGGCTTTGGTGAAAGAACATGTTATCTATGACGAGCTTATAGATGTTGTTAAGAGACTTAGTAGTAGAGGCTACTTTGTCGGAACACCTATTGAAGATGGTGTAAGGATTATTGTAGCTTCTAAATACATTGGTTCATGTAGGATAGGCTTTCGTATATACATAGAAGACTATGGATACCATTTAGAGACAGAGCCGTTGTTCAAGTATGATGAAAGCTTTCAAACAAAGAAGATCATGTATAGCTTAAAGAATGTTGTTTCAGAAAGGAAGTATCTTAGAATAGACTTATCTGAAGAAGAATATGTAGTCTTAACAACTGGTGTTAATAAACTAGATGAACTACTAGAAGCTATTAAAGAACTAGAAGAAACATACCCTACAATACTTAACACACTACAATACAAGCATGTATAGAATAACATATACACAACTATAGCGCCGGGGGCGGGATTCGAACCCGCGCGGGCCGTGAGACCCACTGGCTCTCAAGGCCAGCCCCTTAGTCCACTCGGGCACCCCGGCTTTTTCTATACTATCTATTCTCTATAGTCTGGTTTATTTCTATTACTTATAGGCTGTTATTACTATGTATCCTTTCTTCTTTATCCATTCCACTCTACTGTATTTCTCTCTTATTTTTCCTAGATAGTATTTGTGTCCTTTTGCTAGTACTGTTTGTAGGAAGCCTTTATCCTCCAAGTGATCCCATGCCTTCAACAGTATGTCTTCTACTACTTCTTTACCAGTTGCTAGCGGCGGGTTAGTGTATACTGCTTTAAACACTATGTTCTCTACTGGTTTATAGCGGTCTCCATGTAGTATTACTACACGTTCTGCTACACTATTTCTTTCAGCATTATTCTTAGCTACTTTTACTGCTAGAGGGTTTATATCAACCATGTAGACTTCTAGTCTAGGGTTAAGCTTAGCTAGTGTTATACCTATAACACCGTATCCACAGCCTATGTCGAGTACTCTACCACTATCTGGTATCTTAATATTCTCTAGTAGAACCATTGTACCGGGATCAACTTCTCTACCAGAGAATAGGCTAGTATATGATAGAAACTCTAGTGTAACACCATGTATATAGAGTGGTATAAGCACTTTCCTACCAAGACCCCCTCTCCTATAATAATGGCTAACCACTACCACGTTTCCTCCAAACAGAAGGGTATACACCAGGCTTCATATAGACACGGTTAATACGTACAACAACACCCTTCTCCATACCCCCTATCTCCTCAGCACTATAGAGTGCTTGACCAAGTGCAACCAACTCACCCTTAAGAGTATAGAGTGCTACACGACAACCACGTACAACATCGTTTGTCAAACGAGCAATACCTGGTACAGCAAGGTCTGCTCCATGAGCTATAGCATCAACAGCTGTATCTCTTAAAACTACTTTAGGGAGGTGGGCTGTAGCAACTTCTACAGGTAGGATCATGCTTCTTAAAAGCCTTTCAACACCATGTTCTCTCCATAGATAAACTGCTTCACTAAGCTCCTGCATCTTAACAAGAGTCTCGTCTTCACGAAACGGGCCAGTACGTGTGCGGCGTAGTTCTCTCATATGAGCTCCAACACCAAGTATTAAGCCTAGATCGTGTGCTAGCTTCCTCATATAAGTACCTGCTTCACATCCAACACGTACTAAAGCGTATCTACCATTATACTCTAGTAGGTCTATATAGTGTACCCTCCTTATCCTAATAGTTCTCTTAACACTAGACCTTAATGGAGGCTTCTGGTAAATCCTACCAATAAATAGTTTTAAAGCCTCTCTCAACCTATCTTCAGAAACTGGTTCATGTAATTGTATAACCATAACATACTCCTTTACTGTATGCACTACATTGCCAATAACCTTCGTAGCATTCTCTAGTGCTACAGGTAGTACACCAGTAACCTTAGGATCAAGTGTTCCTCCATGACCAGCTTTCTTTAAACCAAGCATTTTCTTAATCCATGCAACAACTTCATGGCTTGTTGGCCCAGGAGGTTTATCAATATTTAAAACACCATTAACAATGTGTTCTCCAATACCTCGCTTATACGGTAATAATCCATAGTCTGGACTAGTCTCTTCATCTCTAAGAACAATCCACTTCTGCTCTACACCAGCATACTCTATAAGCTTATTTAGAAACTCTAACCCCTCCCTAACACTCAAGTAAGAAACACCATACGCTAGTCCATCTCTCCTATAACCTAATCTCTAGAAATGAAGTATTATTAACTATTCTACTTAAGAAAAGCTATATATTATACAGGAGTAAGCTTAGGTTTTACAATCTCCTTCATAAAATCTTCTAAACCAGCTTCTTTAATAGCCTTCAAAACCTCTTCATCACTAGCACCCTTAGGTATGTCAACAACCCTATCTAGAGGCTCAATATGCTTGATATTAACACGTCTTCTCTTAACACCACTTAGGCTTTTAGGACCAGTTACTAGTACAAAGTTTTCATCAATAATATCGACTATAATACATTTCCTACCAGCTTCACGTCCAGCAAGTTTTACACAAACTCTACCAATCTCTATAGCAGGCATAACACTACACCCTATTACCTAGTACTAGTTAGCATAACCTATCTCTTCTTAGACTTTAAAATTTTATCTACACAAGATCTTATGATCTCGAAAGTCTCTCTAGGACCAAGGTCTTTAGTATCAACCACTATATCAAATATACTAGTATCAGTTGGGTCAAGCCCATAGTATTCAATAAATCTCCTAACTTGACTATACTCTCTAACAAGTGTTTCACGAACAGCTTCATCAACACTCCTACCATCCCTTTTAGCAATCCTTAGAATACGTGTTAGAAGTGGTGCTGTAATATATATTCTTACATCAGCTAGCTCCGCTATAACCCATGATGTTAAGTGACCGTCTATAACAACATTTCCCTTTAAAGCTTCTTCATAACTCCTACGATCTATCTCTAGATCGATACTTGGATCCTTTAAAGCAATAACGCTTAATTCTTTAATAGATATGCCTCTACTAGAAGCTATATCTCTAAAGATCATTCCTGCAGAATAGTATCTTAGTCTATAGTGCTTTGCTATCATCTTTGCTTGTGTAGTCTTACCACTACCCGGTGGACCACTAACAACTATTACAGTCAATACATGATACACCCTATGCTAGAAGAGTATGTTTATAGTGTATAAAATAGCTAGCTCTACATAGACTACATAGTTAGTGAAGTTCTTATAGAAGCTTTGAATGCTTTAGCTAGACATCTATGACATATATATCCTCCATAGGGTCTCTCAGGCCTCTTCTCTGTTTTAGCAAGTCTTCTAAGTCTAGAAGATCTAAGCCTAGGTACACCATTTAATGGTCTACCACATAGTGCACACTTTGCTACACTAGGCTTCCTTGGTTCATAGTGTACTACTGTTCTACCACCAGGTGTTCTACGGTAAACCCTTCTCCTAGAGTATGTTCTAAGCCCTGGTCTAGGCATTCTCTCCCACCATCCATAAACTACTCATCTATAAACAACTTTTATATTACTTAAAAACCTTGTTACCTTAGTGCCTGGACAGTCTTAACTATTCTTGCAAACAAGTAGCTTGGAGCCATAAAACCTATGAATGCTATAAATACAGCATTTGTTACAAAGGCACTGTCTTCCTGGTAACTTATAAGTGGTATACCTATTGGTATTTCTAAAAGCATTTCCTCACGTGGTGTTATAATGAATACTAGTGATACAAGTATAGTATAGGCTGTAACGAATATTGCTAGATGTACTAGGAATAGTAGCATAAACCTCTTCTTAGCTCTATCAAGATCTGCCTTGATCTTTCTAAGCTTCTTCATAGACCTCTTATCCTTACCAACTGGTTCTCCACGATACCTTGCTACTACTTGTAATGGTTTACGGAAGTAGTCTAGTCTAGAGACACTGTATGCTAGATAGGATGCTATAAGTGATATAGAGACACCAAGTATTACTAGAAGTGTTGTAAGCATATTCTACTCTCCAATAAGTCTCTTAAGCAATGGATATGCCTCTAATGTTCTCTCATAAGCTATCATCATATAGTACTGTTGTACAATACCTATAGCTAGTAGTATACCCATACCAGTACCATATGCTCCAAGTAAGTCGGCTGTAATAGCTATTATAGCTGCTATTATAGAGCTTAGTATAGTCAAGGGTGTAATGTATTTAGCAAGCATTCTCTCAAGTATCTTAGGATTACGTCTAACACCAGGTATCTCCATACCACTCTTAATAAGTTGTTCAGCCTGAGCTGATGGGCTAAGACCAGCTATCTCAACCCACATAAGACCAAATAGTATAGCCAGTCCTAGAACACCTACTGCGTAGACAAAAGCTCTAACAGGCTGTGCTATAGTGTATACTAGCCCTCTAGGCGGGCTTAGATAGAAGGCTAGACCACCTACAAGGTTGTTTCTCTCATCATATACTGCTAGAAAGTCTGCTATGCTAGAGCCTTGTGGGAAATACATTCTAATAAGACTTGAGAACACTAGTAAGTCACTATATAGGATGCCAACTAGTAGTATGGGTATGTTTGTCACGTACAGGAATTTTAGTGGAACCTTAGTCTTAATACTCCTTAGCCTAGGCGATGTAACAGGTATTTCAACACGCATACCCTCTAGATAGATCAGTAGGAATATGATAGTTATAGTTGTTATAAAGCCAACTAGATCTGGAGTACCTCTTCTAACAAGAATACTCCCTAGACTAAGCCCACCTGCTTGTGATAGATACAGTATATAGGGTATAAAGCCAAACGGTACACCACCATAAGATACTGGAGAGAATAAGTTCCAGAAGAACCTCTGAGCAACACCAGCTAAGATAAACAAGCTAACACCAGAGCCTAAACCCCATCCCTTCTGTATCATCTCATCAAGTAGTATGACTATGTATGTAGCAAAGAACAACTGTAGAGCAACACTTAGACGCGGCCATAGAGCAGCCTGGCATCCAAAGAACGGGTTTCCTACATAATACCAGTACCTACATGCTGCAGCATACATCCCTGCTTCAAAACCAGCTAGTAGTAATGCAAATGTCTTCTGTGCTGATGTAAACTTTCTCCTGTCATCAGGGTTAGATAGGTCTATATCGATCATCTTTGCTCCAACAAGTATCTGCATTATAAGTCCAGCAGTAACTATAGGGCCTATACCAAGCTCCATAAGTGTTCCACGATTAGATGCAAATATTATCTCTACAAGCAGTAGCCTTGGACCAGCACCAGATTGTGTTATGCCGTAGAGCGGTGTATTAGCCATTATAACATATATTATAAGTGCTATAGCTGTCCAGAAAAGCCTTTCATAAAGCCCTGGCTTCTGTTTAGGCTTCTCAACTGTTGGTACATAGCCAGCGATCTTAGCCATTACATCTAGTACTCCCATTGACTACCCCACCAAGTAATACTGTTGTCTAACCAGCTACTATCCATAGGATACGTTTTCTAGTTAATATATTTCTTACCTAAATAAATAACTATGTGTTTAGTTAACCAGGTTATTATAAAACTACTCTTCCTCTCCACCAATAACTACTACTTCACCACCAGCTTCCTCAATCTTCTTCCTAGCACTCTCTGTTATAGATACTGTATACACTTTTAAAGGTAGGTCAACCCTTCCTTTCCCAAGAACTTTATTATAGCCTAGACTAGCTACATTAACAACGATCCTGCCATCCTCTTTAACAGCTACTCCCTTATCAATCATTTCATGGGCAATCTCATTAAGTTCACCAACATTAATACCTCTAACCTCAGCTACAATAGATGGTGGTTGTGTAAAACCGTGTTTACCAAACCAGTTTGGAGCATACTTTACAGTCCACGTCCACCTATGTTTATGGAAACCCACTAAGCCAAAACCACCACGGCTACCAGATTTGCGGTGCTGCCCTATACGTCCCCAACCCATAGTCCTTGTACGACCACGTAGTTTGCGGCTCTTCTTTCTTCTACGGACAACCATAGACACCACCTTTAAAGCATCTTCTTTATAAGCTCATTTATAGCCTTACCCCTATACCCAAGTTCTCCATGGTCATTATATGGTCTCTTAGTACTATACTTGAAGCCACCACGTGGTGGGTGGAGACGGAATATTGGTTTAACACTACTTAGTTTATGGTACATAGTCTTTCCCTGGAGAAGTGCTTCAGCCAACCCCCCTATACCACCAGGTATCCTCAGTACTTTCTCAACATACTCGTCTGTAAGAGGCTTGTCTCCAATAACCCTCCCCCTCCTCTTCAACAACTCTATAAGTGTCTCTCTATCAACTTCACCCCATGTAATCCAGTCTTTAGCTTTCTGTAACATACCCTTTAGTCCAGGGAGGTTTGAAGGATATATTGTTGCATGAAACTTCTTATGTAGTCTTAGAAGCTTTAAAGTATACTCTACATCAGGCGGTACATCAACTCTGCCTCTAATCCTTACTATGGCGTATAAAGGCATTGCCTTATCCACCCCTACTTAGCCCAGTCGTGTGGAGCAACAAACTTGTATGTATTCCTTAAAGCATCTAGTACGGCCATAGCAAAGTTATAGGTTGTACGTGTTTCTCCAAAAGCTTGTGTCCACACATCCTTTATACCAGCCATAGACAGTACTTTCTTAGCAACATCACCAGCTACAAGACCTGTACCCTTAGGTGCAGGCTTAAGTATAACTACTACACTACCAGTCTTACCACGTATAGTAAATGGGACACTATGTGGTTCACCACAGCCACACTCCCAACTACCACATCCACGTCTAACTGGTATAATGTTTAGCTTAGCATTACGTATAGCTTTCTGGACAGCAACAAGGTATTGGCGAGCCTTACCAGAACCAACACCTACAAAACCGTCTCCATTACCAACAACAACTACTACACGGAAACGTGATACACGGCCAGCATCAGTAACCTTCTGGACAAGACTAACATCGAGTCTCTCATACTTTAACTCTGGGAGAAGATAGTCTATAATCTCTGGTTCAAGTAGAGGCAGATTCTTATCAAATACTTCTTTAAGACTAGTAATCTTACCCTCTTTAACAAGTCTACCAACACGTGTACGTGGAACCCATTCTTCAAGAGCAGCACGGTCAACAGCACTCATAGCCATTACTCTTCACCCTCCTTAACTAGTTCATGGAATTTAGAAAGAATCTTATTCTTAACCTCCTCGAAATGAGATGGGAGATTAACTGGGTCAAAACCACGTGAAAGGTATTGAGAAAACATTTTCTCAAACCTTTCAGGATCCTCGTTCTTAAGTTTTTCAGCCCAACCAGCTATGTGTTCACCATGTATTCTCTCAAGAGAAGGAGCTACCTCTTCTGACATAGGAACTTTTAAACCAGCATCATTAGCTGCTTTTATAGCTGCAAATACTTTAGAACCAGGTGTTGGTGTATGTAAACCTATGTCTGGTACTGCATACTCTATGCCTTTCCTACGAGCTCTTAGTGCTGCTAATAAACCTGTTAGATAAGATGCTGGTGTATTACCTAGTCCACCCATCCACCCATATTTCTTATAGAGCTCTCTACTATGTGCTGCAGCCACTGTTACATCTCCCTGGGGCTCTGCTTTAACAACTTGTACTATTACATGCTTCAGTGTCTTTCTAACAACGAATCTTGGATGACCAGATAGTATCATCCTATACCTCTTATAATAGTTTGTCTTACCCTCTCTACGCCTCCTTCTCGAAACCTTGTATTTAGGCCCTCTAGCCATCCTGTTTATCACCTTATCTCCTCAACTATACCGTGTTCTTTAAGGTAGTGTTTTAGACTTGATAAGTTCTTAAACATACCTCCTTTAGCTAACCTATATAGCCTCCTATATGTTCTTCTATCAATAATGTTGTGGTCTCTAAGATATCTTAGAAACCTCCTCATCTTCCTTATACGGTTCATCCAATCTCTCTTAGGATCGAGTCTAGCTGACTTATAACCCTTCCTCTTACCATGGCCGCGTCTCCTACCCTTCTTCCTCTGTTCATGCCTTATCCTCCACCTAGCTCTAGAGTTTCCATGAACTGGTTTAACCTTTATAACACCATCATGTATAAGCCTTCTAATCTCCTCACGTGTTATAGCATCAACTACTGTATCTATAGCTTCTGGATCAATCCATATACGTGACTCTCCAACACCAAGTATTTCTGCTGCAAGCCTTTTCTGAAGCGATAGATCAGACACTATCTCTTCACCTCTTTAAGGGATTAGCTATTTTAAAACCGCGTTTAGTAGCTTCCTCCTCTAGTAAAACACGTTTTTTAAGACCAACAGAACCAGCTATATAGACTATGTGTCTACTTGGATCAAGGTTTTCTAAATCATTAACACAGTACACTACAACTGGTTCTAAACCAGCTGGGTGGAGACCACGTATAATAGCTGGTCCACGATAACCAACCTGTACAATTGCTGGATAACCCTTTAGTTTAAGCCTCATCTTATTATCAATACCCTTAGGCTTTCTCCACTTAGGATCTTTGGAAAACTTGGGTTTTTTCCACCACAGGTGTCGATAGAATTCCGGCTTCCTTGACTTAATCTTTCTACGTAACTCTAGTAGCTTCTCAATCTCTAGTCTACTCACTCCTCTTCACCCCAATCATAGATGTATATTCCATCACCAAAAACACGTCTATCCTTATCCTTAACCTTTGTAGCAAGTTCTATATTAGCAGCTGTTTGTCCAACATGTTCCTTGTCAATACCCTCTACAATAACGTCGTCTCCTTCAACCCTTACTTTAACATCATCACCAATAATCCTTGCTATACGGTCAGCCTTTTCTCCAAGAAAGTTCTTTATACGTATAATACGCTCCTTCTCATCAACAACAACTGACACTGGGAAGTGTGAATAAACTATTTTAAGCTTGTATCTATAACCCTTAGTAACACCATGGATCATGTTCTTTATATGAGCAGCTATTGTACCAACAAGAGCCTTCTCTCTCCTACGGGCAAAGTATGTTTCAACAACTACTCTAGAATCCTCTTTCTTCAATAAAACGCCACGGGCATGGCTGAAGTCTCTCTCTAAAACACCCTTTGGACCACTAACTCTAACAAACAACCCGTTGATCTCGACATCAACACCTTTTGGAACAACAACTTCTTTAAAAACATGTACAGCTCTAGCCATACCAGTACACCTCTAGTATACATAAGCTAGTAGTATACCTCCAACACTTTTCTCAATAGCTTCACGGTGAGACATTATACCTCTTGAAGTAGATATTATTAGTAAACCAATGTCTCTAGATGGAAGGTATTTACGGAGCCAGTGGGGCATACGCTCTAGATCACGGTATTTAACTGGTAGACGAGGCTTTATAACACCACATTTATTGATCCTTCCAAGTAGCTGTACCTTAATCTTACCCCAACGACCATCATCAATGTACTCAAACTCACCGACATATCCTTCACGCTGCATAACACGTAGTACGTTAATGATTAGTTTTGAGGCTGGCCATATCAAAGCCTCTTGTTTAGCTCTCATTTCAGCATTCCATATAGTTGCTAACGCATTAGCTAGTGTATCAAGCATTACCATACCCATGCACCCTTATCTATCTATACTCTTAAACCTAGCTTACTGGATACGTAATACTAGTTTATATTAGTTATACTTCTTAAAACCAAGACTAGATGCTAGTTCACGGAAACACTGGCGGCAAAGATATAGACCATACTTCTGTATAACAGCATCACGTGAACCACATCTACGGCACTTCCTTGAACCCTTGCCAAACCTATGTTTCTTTGGAGGCCTATACTTACCCATACCACGTCAACCCCTCTAGACTATATCAACCCCAAATTCTTTATATAAGTAAACCATTGCTTCTTCACGTGAAACACGGTGTCTACGTGGAATACTCTTCCTCCTACACCTCTTCCTACGAAGTACACGAAAGCCGGGTCTTTCAAAAGTTATTGCTATATCCATTCCAAACAAGCCTATCTCAGGATCATATTTTACACCGGGTATGGTTATATGTTCTCTTATACCAAATGATACATTACCATAATCATCAAAACTAGATGCTCTAAGACGATAGCCTATAGCTTCAAACGCTTTCTTAAGAAACTCTACAGCCTTCTCTCTACGTAGCGTCACTATAGCTGCTATGTTCTCACCCTTACGTATACCAAAGTCCTTTATAGTCCTCCTAGCTCTTCTAGGTACAGGTTTTTGACCGGTGATTTCCTCAAGAACCCTTATAGCTTTTCCAAGTCTTTCAGTAGCTGCTCCAACACATATGTTTACAGTAACCTTAGCTATTCTTGGACGAAGCATAGGCTGTTTACTCCACTTCTCAACTATCTCATCGATATTGGCTACATAGTCAGTTATAGTCATTGCCACGCACCTTCTGGTAGGCTAATAACTGGTTTATCAAAACCTATAGGTAGTATATAGTCTAGACTAGTCTGAAACTTATTACCATTAATATCTTCTAGTGTGACTATACTACGGAATCTACGTATACCCTTCCTAATCTCTAGTACACGTCCAACGCGTCCAACGTTTCTACCGCCAATGATTACTGCTAAAACACCTTCTTTCAATGGTATATAGTCTAGTATCTCTTGTTTAGGTATAGCAAGCTTTAGTGTTCCAAGTGTACTATACCTATCTTCAACAGGGTTTGCGGGATCGGCTACACGGATCAAGTGGTTACGTCCATCATGTAGGTTTAACTGTATATGACCACCTTTAACAGTAGTCTTACCCTCTATACGGCATAGTTTAAATGAAGCCTCATCTCTAGGTATTGGATGCAACGTCATAACCTTTGTTGGCACAGGTATCATACGGTAAGCTTCACCAGTATCAATAATCTCTAAAACATCCATTAAACCAACTGGATACTTATAGTTCCTCCTAATCCTTCCATCAACCCTTATATGTCCTTCAGCAATAACCTTACGTGCTTCACGTGAAGTCTTAGCATAGCCTAGAATGTCTCTAACAATTATGAGCAACGGTATACATCTATTAATAGGGTGTGGGCCTGGAGAAGGCTTTACAGTCCATGTATACTCCTTCCTAAGTATAGGCCAAAACCTTGGAGCAGCTAGTGCTTTTAAATGCCTCCTACCACCCATTCTACCCACTTTCTACCCCCTCCTTCTCCAACTCCTTTTCCTCTTCAACTAAAGCCTCTTTTTTAGCCTTCTGTTTCCTCTCAATAACCCTTCTCCTCCATGGATCGCTGAGGTCTAGTTTAACAATCATAACTTTAGATGGATGTATTGGGTAGTAGACAGGTGTTCCATCAGCTCTCTTCTTCTGAACACCTTCAATAAACAATCTAACTCTCTTTAAATCAACTTCTACAACCTTACCCTCATGGCCAGCCCAGTCTCCACGCATAATACGTACTACATCACCTTTATGTACAGGCAACCTCCTTATACCATGCTTCTCCCTAAGATCCCTGGATAGTGGTGCTGACACAAACTTCTGTCTAATATGGAGCGGCGCGTTAAAGAATGCTTTCCTCTGCTTACTTGGTTTATGAGAACTTGTTAAAGCCATCTAAGCAGCACCCCCTAGACAATGATCGTTGCTATATTAGCTATTTGAGGCCATCTTTCAGCAGCTTCACGTGCTATAGGTCCACGGATCTCGCTACCTTTAGGATTACCTTCTGGTGTTACAATAACTACAGCATTGTCTTCAAAAGCAATCCATGTACCATCTGGTCTACGGTAGGGTCTTCTCTGGCGGACAATTATTGCTTTAAGAATCTGTTTACGTAGTTCAGGTATACCCTTCTTAACAGAGACAACCACTAGATCCCCTACACTAGCTGGAGGTATTCTTCTAAGCCTCCCCTTATAACCTGGTACACCTATTATTAGTACCTCTTTAGCACCACTATTATCAGCTACTCTTACATAAGAACCAACTTGTAGTCCAGTATTAATCCTCCTACGTGATATAGCTGGTTTTCCAGCTTTAGCTTTCTTAACCACGTCTCTTCACCTCACTAGCCTTACCCACTACACCAAGTACTACAAAATGCACAGTTTTAGATAAAGGCCTTGTCTCACCAACAACTACTACGTCTCCTTCTTTAGCATTAATGCATGGAGGATTGTGTGCATGTATCTTAGTATGTCTCTTCTCATACCTCTTATACTTCTTGACAAAGTATAGGTAGTCATGGCGTACAACAACAGTATTCTTCATCTTAGAACTAACAACAACACCTGTAAGCACAATACCACGTACTTTGAGGCAACCATGCCATGGACATTTAGGGTCATTACACATAGTCTTAGGTGGTTCAACACCCGGTATACCTACATTCCTTATAGCCATCTCTTCCAGCCTCTCACTTTAGTATGTTTTTCAACCTATCCTCTGGTCTTCCTAAAATCTCGAATCCCCTAATTATTACTTTTTCTTCTCTATGTGGAAGCCTTATTTCATAAACTCCATGTTCCTTTAAAACTCTTTTCCTCTTCCCACTAAGTGTCTCTATAACAATTGTCTTCTGAGTTTCATCAACTATTCTACCAACTACACCAACTAGAGATGGGTCAGAATGCTCTATAATCCTTACTTTTAAACCAATTATTTCATGGTAGAATATGTTCTTACGTGTATGCCTCATTTTCTAAAAACTACTCACTACTCTTCTTCAACTCCTCTTCTCTCATAATAGTCAGGATCTTGGCTATATCACGGCGTATATTCCTTATCCTAGCAGTATTTGTTAAAGTACCAACACGTGCTTGCATACGTAGTTTTATAAGCTCTACTCTAAGCTCATTAAGTCTACGGATCCTATCCTCTTGAGACATCCTACGTATCTCATCAGGTTTCATAGGAGACACCTCTATTCAATAGGTTTGAGTTTCTCGATCTCCTCTAGTGGAAGCTCTTTTAAAGCAACATGATCTGATGGAGGTATACCCGGTTTAACAATAATAACTTCTACACCATAAACTCCTCTCTTCAACAATGCTTGTGCTACAGCACGATCAACAATGTACTCTACATGTTCACCAGCTTTATAGATCTTTCCAGAACGCAGTTTCTCATAACGAGCTCTCTCAAGCCTCAACTTACCACTAATAACAATCTCTGCACCAACAGCTCCAGCAGCCATTATACGCCGCAGCATAGCAAGTGCTATACGTCTATAAGGTATCTCTTTCTCAAGAGCACGTACTATACGGAAAGCTACTATACGTGCATTAAGGTCTGGGTTTTGGACTGGTGACACAGTTATATTAGGGTTCTCTAGATTAAAACGCTTCTGTAAAACAGTAGACAACTTCTTAATAACCGATCCTCCACGGCCAATAATCCTACCTGGATACTCAGCATATATGACTATACGGAAACCAGTAGGCGTCTTATACAAGTCTACACCAGCATAGCCTGCATGATAGAAGTATCTAGCTAGAAACTCGTCAACCATTGAGCGAAGCATAGAGTATTCAAGAAAATACTTCTTAATACGTGGACCAGGCATAAGCCTACACCTCACGTACAATTACTTCAACACTACATCTACGGTCAAACTTCTGAGTAGACCTGCCAAACGCACGCGGCATCCAGCGCTTAAGCGTTAGCCCTTTATGAGCAGCAATGTGTTCTATAACTAGTTTAGCTGTATCAAGACCCTTGTTTTCAGCATTATTCTTTACATTCTCTAGTAGTTGGAGTAGGTATTTAGCTGCTTTAACAGGGTATCTACCTATAGGCCATTTCCACTTACTAGCTAGTCCACGTTTGTGTGAAACCTTACCCTTATACCTACGAAACGGCACTGGCTCCTTTAACTCTATAACTCTCTTAACATACTCTATAGCATCATCAAGCTTCATACCCTTTACCGCATTAACTATTTCACGCATATCTTTAAGTGATGTATCAACATCACGTATAACAGCTTTAGCTATCTTAGCCTCATCTCTAACCTTATAACTATAATGCCATACTGGCATACCATACCGCCTCTACTTTAGTGATACAAACATACTACTACGTGTAGCCTTAAGCCCTGGCTCACCATGTTGTACACGTTTACACGTTGGACTAAATTCTCCAAGGTAGTGCCCAATCATTTCTGGTGTTATACGTACTGGTATAAACTCTTTACCATTATATACAGCTATTGTTAATCCAACCATTTCTGGAAGTATTATCATGTCACGTACATGTGTTTTTATAAAAGCTCTCTTACCCTGTGCCATAAGCTGTCTAGCTTTCCTAATCTTAGCTAGTAGCTTAACCTGTGCTTCAGTAAGTCCTCTCTTAAGACTCCTCCTCTGACGTGCTGGTAGTAGGTTTATTAGCTCATCCATAGGCATTTCAAGTAGTTCTTCTAGAGACTTACCTCTATACCTAAACTTCCTCCATTCAGGCGGTATCTCTATTGGTATTGAAGCCATAGCCTACTAACACCTATCACTCTATCCTCTACATCTACGCCTTTATTCTCAAATCCGTATACCTATTTTTAAGTTTAGCTTTTTCCTAAGTATATAAGGTATTTCTAGTGGTGAACTAGATACTATAACTTCTCCACTAAGTTCTCTAATAGCATTAGCGAGATCTACACTATAGTGCTTAGGTGTTATAGCTATAAACCTAGTACCTCTATCAACAACCCTCTTAATCTTCTGTACGGGGTCACCCTTAACAGTCTGTTTAAGATCGCTTATAAGTACAACTACATCACCACTTCTAATATACCTCAAGGCTTCTGTTAGAGCAGAGTCTATATCAGTATAGCCATTAAACCTACTCATCAATATTGTTTTAAGAAACCTATGTAGTAGTCTTATAGGATACTTTGTAAACCTTATAACTTCACACTTATCAGAAAACACTATAGCTAGTCTAACACGATATATTATAGAAGCTAGTGTTGTTATAGCCCATAGAGAGTAGTTTCTCATAGAGCCACTAACATCAAGTAATGCTACAATAGATGGTTTTCTAACTCTATAAGTATAGACAAGGCTATAGTTATGTCTAACAAAATGGTATAGACTATCTTTAACCTCAACACGTCCACGGTGAACCATAGTCTTCCTCTTCTCAACAAGGAAACCACCATGTCTACCAACTATGTTTCTAAGAACTCTCATACTAAGTGTTAGAGCATTAGCTAGTACTTCATCACTATAACCTAGATTCCTTAACTCAACAGTTCTACCAATAACATACTCTACAAGGCTGTGTAGTTCAACTATAGATAGCTTATTGACCATAGTCCTAAGATCTCTATGGATAAGGCTTTCATATAAAGGCCTGTATTTTAGAGGAATAGTGTTAGCATCAATATCCTTTAAATAATAGAGACTATAGTCTAGAAATGAAGGATTCTGTGTCAGTTTATAATCAATAAAGCTGGTAAGAGCATTCGCTAATTTATATATTGTTGATAAAGTCTTATCTAATCTAGGTATTCTAGTAAAAGATAGTATATCTACTTCATTAACAACTTGCTCTAACTCATTCTTATTTAAATACTTTACAAGTTTACTTAATACTCTCCTTCTCTCACTAATACTTAACGACTTAACTTCTTTAATAAGATCCCTTAAACCATACCTATCTATAAGATCCCTACTAACATCTCTATATGCTTTAAGAGAAAGCCTTAAATCACTATAATTAGTTGTTCTTAACAAGTTTTGAAGAACTCTCCTCTCTCTAGAACTAAGTTTAGTAGTAGAGCTTATGTCATGTGACAGTCTGTTAAGAACCAGTTTCTTAAGCCTCTCATTATCCGTTTTAACCAGTTCTTCAGCTAGTTTAAAGAGCGTTTTATAACTAGCTTTATCTATAACATCTTGAGATAGAAGCATACTCCAATAGCCCATAGGTATTTCATCAAGGTATTTAATAATGTCACTTGCACTAATACTATAGTCTCTATGTTTCTTAATAGTTCTTCTATATTCATTATATTTAACAGCTCTATACTTACCAGATCTAATGCGGTGTATAATACCTAGTTTCCTCATAACAATATATGTCTCAATATCACTCTTACACAGTCTACCAGAGAGTATCTCTCTAACATTTACTTCTCTACCAAACCTAATCCTAGATACTATTTTCTGGCTTAAACCACTTTCCAGCCTCACACGTTTTCTCTCCAAAAGATCTAGTAGTTCTTGTTTAAGTTTTGGACTCCAATTTATTGTTGTAAATACTGATTCAGCTAATTCAATAATCTCCGGATATGATGGTTCAGCATAATGTTTCAAAACCATGTATGTTTCAAGGATTTTAATAAAGTCTATAGTCTGTGAAATAGGTATTCTATAACCTAGTTTATAGAGAGCATTTACTAGTGAGAAAACTATATGCTCTGACCTACTTCTTAAACTCTCTATAGAGTATTTCTCTAACAACTTCTTCATCCTCAACATTCTTAATAAGGACTGCTTCACCAGAACTAACTAGGTCATCTATAGATGCTCTATTATCACCACGAGACATAGCTATTTTAACAGCAAGTATACCCCATGAAACAGTGTCTGATGGACCTGGCTTATATACTGTCTTAGTTCTTAAAACATTGACTACATTAAGCATTTTCTTAACTAGTGGTTTTGGTATATAGTCTAGGTTGTCTCTAAGCCTTAGCTTCAGAATCTCCAACTCCTCTTCTATACTTGGATAACTAAACTTTATCCTAACAACACGTCTTAGAAAAGCATCACTAAGTTCATTCTGTGCTATATCCTCTGGGTTACTAGTTAGTATGACTTGGAAACCAATACCCTTCTGTCTATAAACCTTCTTAAGTTCTGGAACAATAATACGTCTCTTATCAATAATATCTAGAAGAAGGTTTTGGAACTCCTCACTACTCCTACGTACCTCGTCAATAAGTATGCCAGCATCCAAAATCAATGCTGCAAGCAATGGCCTTGGTATAAAGCTTTCCTCATTAAAACCCTTACTTATAGCCATTACGGGGTGGAAGTCTCCTATAACACGGTATTCATCATAGTTTTCACTACATGGTAATATGAATGCTGTCTTGCCAGCCCATAGAGTTAGTATTGCTTCACCAATCTCTGTTTTACCAGTACCTGGCGGTCCCTCGAATAATACTGGTCTATTGTTTAGGAATGCAGCTATTGTTAAGTATACTATACGTGGTTTTACTAGTAGCCTATATTTTTCTCTTAAAAACCTTATCATAAGCTCTGGATTCCTAACTGGTTTAGACTCTTCAATAGCTAGTCCATAGATCTCGTATACCTTCTTAACCACCGGATCATCCTTATCAATCATATTGTTTCTCTCCTAAGTACATATACTATATAATCAAGAATAAACTATTCCCTTAATTAACTATAGTATCCTAAGCCTACTACTGGTGTAGAGTAATTGGAGTGTAGTAGAATAGTTGTTTATGGAGGCTATGTTGTTAGACACGGTATTGAATACTGTATACTAGAGGTTTCGTGTAGTGGTTTGAGGATATGCACTATACCTTATTCTACTGGTTTTAGGAAGAAGAGGTATAGTCCATTTGTTGACAGAGTTGTTTATAGAGTTAGAGTTAGTAGAGAGGATGTTGGCGAGTGCGTAGATTTAGATTATAACAGTATAAAGGATGTAAGATTGATGAAAACTAGAGGTAGAGATGAAGTATTATTAGAGATAAAGTGGAGAGCAGGTACTATTATAATTCACTATCCAGTTTCTAGAATAGATTATTTGAGAGAGAGTTTAAAGGTTGTTAAAAAACATATGGGTTTAGACTAGATACTATTAGACTCTTTACTCAGCCTTAGCTCTGAAGTAGTGTCCGTTTGGACACTTGAATAGACCGATTACAACACCCTTCCTTCCCTTAGGAGCTAGAACCCAAGTCTTAATTGGCTTCTCTACCTCAGCTCCACACTTTGGACACTTAGGCATATATCTACACCCCTTTAACACACACCTTTATCTTTCATGTATATTCATATACTATGGTTATTTTTAAGTCTTTACTTAAATTTGTATTGGTGTTATTAGGATAATGTTTAATACTGTTTAATTATATAATGAACATTGTTTAATTAGTTTATTTAGCAATACTGCGTCCTCCATCAAGTATTTAAAATGTTTGTTTAAAAATCTTCCAATAGATCCCTTATTAATCAATTCTAGTTAAAAGAGAGAGCATTACAATACTATATACTATAACTAGCCTTTCCTCCTACCAGTTCTACGAGCAGCTATGTGCCCAACTTTCTGTCCAGGCGGTGCTGTACGTGATACTGTTGATGGAAATGATACACTCTGGTGGCTGCCGCCGCCATGTGGATGGCTTACAGCATTCATTGCTACTCCACGTACACGAGGCCATTTATGTGCTTTAACCTTCCATTTATGATAGGATGCTCCTGCTTTCAATAATGGTTTCTCCGGTCTACCTCCACCAGCTACTACACCTATTATTGCTCTTGCATTATTCGGTACTTCCTTAACCTTACCGCTTGGCAACTGTATTATTGTCTTATTACCACTACGCCCTACTATGACAGCGTATGCACCGCTTGAACGTACTAGTTTCCCTCCATCACCTGGCCTTACCTCAATATTTGCTATTTGTGTACCTTCTGGTATAGCTCCTACTGGTAGTATGTTTCCATTCCTGATACCTGCTTGCGGCCCAATAGCTATTACTTGTCCAACATACATTCCCTCTACAGCTGGTGTTAGGAATTCCTCACCATTCTCCAAGACGATCCTTGCTAGTGGAACCCATCTACCTGGATCGTGTAGTAGGTCTACTACTCTACCACGTAGTGTCTCCTTAATCCCTGCTATTGGTGGGTAGTGGGCTGGACCTACACGTAAGTGCCCACGGTTACGGAATGCTGGTGTTCCACGTCCAGCTCTTTGCACAAGTATTCTCTTACCCATAGACAACCACCTCTAGAGTATACCTAGTTGTGAAGCTATATCTGATGCACGATACTCTGGTTTAAGCTTGATATATGCTTTCTTCTCACCACGTGGTGTTATTAGTGTACGTATCTTCTCAACCTTTACATTAAATACTGTTTCTACAGCCTGTTTTATATCGTGCTTACTAGCCCTCTGGCTAACTATGAGTACTAGAGTATTCTGTCTCTCTATAAGATTGATAGCTTTCTCTGTATGAACAGGCCTTATAATGATCTTGTATGGATCGCTCATAGTGTTATCACCCTATACTTACTAGCTATAACATCTAGTGTGTCTTCTATAAAAACAGTTAATCTACCAGGCACACCTCCAGGTGCCAGATGTAGTATACTGAGATTCTCTGGAGTAACAACATCTACGCCAGGCATGTTTCTAACAGCAAGTGCTAGTGGAGAACTTGTACTAGACAATACAAACAGTATACTCTTTGGTTCAACATATCTTCTACCACGCATCTTACCCCTACCAGCTCTAACCCTTATCCTCCTATGAGCACGCTCTATATCACTCCATAAACCAATCCTCTCTAGATAATCACGTGCTTCTCTAGCCTTACTAATACCTTCTTCAACCTCTTTAGCTAAAACTACGGGTAGTTTATCAACTTTAAAACAGTGTCCACGCTTCCTCACAAACTCTATATTAGCTGTTGCTGCAAGTGCTGATGCTACTGCATATGCCATCTCCTTCCTATTAATCTCTTCATGAATCTTCTTCAATGTTGTTGGAGGGAATGCACGGTGTCCTCCACGAGCAAATGATATGAACGCTACTCTACCAGTAGGTATGCGTGGTACACGTGCTATTCCTCTACCAACACCCCAGCTACGTGCTGTTGTCCTCTTACCTGCTAGTGGGTCTCTACCCTTAGGCTGTAGTCTTGCTGTAAATGCTGAGTGGAATGCTCTTCTTATAACATCCTTCCTTACTGGTATTGAAAATACCTCTGGTAGCACAGTCTCTTTTACAGCTTTTGCTTCTAGGTTATAGACTACTGTTTTAGCCTTCTCAATCTTTAATGGTATAACTATCTCCCAAACCATATAGCTACTCCCCTCTAGACACCTTGTTTACTAGTTAGACTCAAATAGATTATCTGTGGTGGAGAATCAGGCTTCCACTCTGGGGGTCTAATAGGGTGTCTTAGTACTAGAGTTCTCTTACGTGGGCCAATAACCGATCCCTGTACTAGTATGTAGTGTGTCTTTACAATACCGTATCCTAGAAAACCACCTGATGGAGTAGCTTCTAAGCCGTTAAAACCGATCTTTATAATACGTTTATTATACTCTGTTCTACGGTGGAAGCCCATCTGTCCAGCTTGTGGTACAGGGCTTATTGTTCCAAACCCTGGGCTTCTAGCACCTATTCTCCTACTACCTTTCCTATGCTTATGCCATCTAGGTAGCTCTTTTACGCCAAACCGTTTAATAACTCCCTGAAACCCCTTACCTTTTGTAACGCCTATTATATCAATAAACTGTCCTTCCTTGAATGTATCGGATACATATACTGCTGAACCAAGTATCTTCCTAGCATACTCTATTCTATCACCTAGTTCCCCACCACCAATCTTTATCTCAAGTATCTCAGGCTTCTTCTTACCAACACCTGTTACAACAGGTATTGTTGACACAATAGCTCTTACATCAACTAGTCTACGAGACAATAGCCTATCTAGTTTAGACTCCCAATCACCCTCTAAAAACTTGTACCCATACTTTAGACTCTTATCCTCCTTAACAATACATGGAAGCTTCTTCCTCAACCCCCTATAATACTGTCTAACAATAGCCTCCACACTCCTACCTACAAACGGGTTATTAGAAAACTCTTCAGCAAGCTTCTCCAGTGTCTCCAAAGGATCTCTCCAAACCTCACCAACACTTCTTAAACCAGTTGATACATGGTATGTATAACCACGTACACCAAGAACAAGTAGTGGAGGTGCTTCAAGTACAGTAACTGGGACCATAATCTCTTTACCACTAGTATAGGAGTGCGGGTTGTCATCAACTATTATAGCATGTGTCATACCAGCTTTGTATGCTAGGAAGCCGAGTAGTATAGGCTGTTCACACTCTACTTTAGGCCAGCTTCTTACACGTGGAACTATACGTGAAGCCCTCTTTCTAGGCCTTACACCAAGCGATCCGTGTCTTGGCGCTGACTTCTTCCTAGCTCCCATTCTCTCTTCACCTACGGCTGTATAGTGGTTTTATTGTGTAGGGGAGTATTAAGTTCTATGCATCATAGTGTTTAAGGGATTACTATGTTTAATAGTGTTAGTGTTGAGTGTAGTGCTTCTTCTATACGTATAGTCTTTGTACCCTGTCTTGGGAGTGTGTTTAAAACAGTATCTACTAGTTCTTCAAGCCTATACCCTTGTTCTCTAACAATATCGTATAGTCCATAGTATGGTGAGCCAAAGACAACTACTAAACCCTTATACCTACCCACTTCCTTCCCTAAAACAACTAGTTTTTCTATAGAAGCATTTTCTCCATAACGGCTCGTAGCTACTACATAGTACTTGTCTCTTCTATAGCCTTTAAGCAAGTCTATAAGACTATCCCTAATAGATAGTCTTGGACCACAATATACTCTATCCAGGAGGTCTCTACTAGAAAAACCTTTTAAAGGATTTAGAGAAGATACTTTGAATACAACAAGTTCTCCCTTACTAGGAGTATAGTCTCTACAATATACTCTAAACAAACCCCTAGCTCCAGCATCAACATAGACTATGTATTTAGAATAAACACTTACTACAACACCCTCTCTATACTCACCAACTCTAGGCTTCCTACCAACACTATGCAGTAGAATACGTAGTGGAGGTGTTAGTCCAACATATTTTAGAGTATTCTTTAATGGTATAAGCTTCTTCCTAAGATACGGCGGTGTTAGATAGTATTTATGTAGATACTCTATAAGCTCAAGATCTCCTCTACTGTTTTCAACCAATGGGTCAGTATAGAATACTAGCTCATTTACCCTAAATATAGATAGACTACGGATTATACGATAGTATTTAAGAGTCTTCTCTCTAACACTAGGCTCATTAGATAGAGTTGTTGATGGGAGGAGGACAGCTATATCAAAAGACCTAGTATAGACGCCATTATCAACTACTTCTTCCTCCTCTTCTTCACCTTCCCTCCAGTCTTCCCTCTCTCCTGTTCTCCAATCTTCTTCTCTTTTGTCATAAACAAGCTTGTTCTCTGCCTCCCACCCACTACAAACCACCTCTCATACACCATACCATATAGTATAGTTAATAACTATATAGGTTCAGATACGACCGCATTCTTCACCAACTTGATCCGTAAAGCCCACCATTCATCATAACCAGTTCTATACTATACGTACAACACCTTGTTTAATCTTATCCTCAAGCTTTGTAGGAGGCTCTATTCTCACATATACTGGATGGCTATCCATTGAAGTAATCATGACTGCTTCTCCAACACCCATTCTCTTAAGCTTTTCAACATACGTATCTCTAAGCCCTAGTAGTTCTCTAAGTTTACCAATATAGCTATCACTATATGATCCAAAGGCTATAACTGTATGAATATTATCAAGGACTTCTGGAGGAACATCCTCAATATTCTGTGTAGCAAGAACAACGCCTACACGGCGGCTCCTACCCTCCTTAACTAGTGTATAAAGTGTCTTAATCCCCATAACCCTCCATGCTTCATCAACAACTACTACTCTATTAAACAACTTACTAGTAGATACAAGATACGATACTATAGACAATACTAGTCCGCCATAGAGGTTTTGGTAAGCAACCCCATAACCATGTAGGTTGAAGACTGTGTTACCGCTATCAATAAGCTTTAAAAACCTATTATAATCAGGCTTCTTACTAACAATCTCTATAACATTAGCTAGTATAGACAAGTCTTTATCTAGTAAAAGCTTCTCAGGATCAATATACTCTAAAACCCTATCCTCATCAACAACAACGTTCAGTATTGAAGAAACCCTCCTAGAATCAACACCAAGAACCTTGTTAAGAAGCTCATTAACAACTAAAACCCAGTCAACACGTGGTATATAGTCTGGTCTTACAAGAATATTTAATGGAAGACTCTCTGGACCAACTATACATAGTAGATCATTTTGAAGAAGCTCTACAAGATCCCCTTTAAAATCTATACCAATAACATCAACACCTCCAAGTGCTATAAGGTTTTCAATAATACTAGCTAGTGTGACAGTCTTACCTCTACCAGTAGGGCCTACGATAAGCAAGTGTTTATACAGTGCATCTCTATCTATTACAACAGGCCATCCAGTCTCTATATCGTATCCAAGGTATACACCATCCATCTCCTCAAGTCTAGGCTTTTTAGTATATGGTATTGGCTGTATTGTTGCTATCCTCTTACCTTCAACAACTATTGCTCTACCTATACCTAGTTCTCTACTTGTAAGACCAAGCTCATACTCTATAATCCTTCTAACCTCATTCCTTCTAGCACACCTTAGCTCAACCCCGTATGTTATATGGAATAAGTTTTTAACCATATCAGCTAGTGTTTCAAGATTCTCTAACAAGTTCTCTCTACTACTAGACTCTCCATGTATCTTAACTATAAGCTGTATTCTCTCAATATCTTCTAAACTAATAATCTTATGATATAGTCTCTCTAGAATACCTAGTCTTCTCTCAAACTTCTTAATAAGATGTGGTTCTTTAGTAGTCTCTAATACAGCTTTTATATTAACCATCTCATTCTCTATACGGCGGGTAAACTTCTTCTTATTAAACCTTAGTTTAACAATCTTAAGCTCACTACCAACTGGTAGTCTAGAATATATGCTTGTATACGACTCAACTAGTCTATACACAGTCCTTTGATCAAGGTCTTTAAACCCGTAGTCTACCTCATCTGCAACCAAGTATTTTATACCGTGAAACCTACCTCTATAGGATAGTATGAGAACTCCATCAGCTATCTCATAGTCTAGACTGTCTCCTAGAAAAGCTTTTAGTATGTTCTTAAACTTCATATCTCTCACCAACTCTATTTAAGACAAGCCTTAGTGTGACTATGATGGTTATGAACAACGTGTTTAGGATTATAGTTAGTGGTTTAGGTGATGAAACTATTGATACAACTGCTATTATAGCTATCATAACCCATATTATCTTCTCAACTCTATCCATTACCCAATCCTCCTCCCCATAGTGACTGCGTATAGGATACTAGGGCGTGTACCGCCAAGTAGTCTAGCAAGTGCGTATGATGTTGAGAATAGTATTGCTATATAGGCTAGTGGTGCTATAAGGAGGTTGAATATAAGGTATGCTATTGGGTTTATCAGTGTTATAGGCCTTGTTAGTGTAATATTTGCTACATCACGTAGGTAGTAGACTTCATCTATTTCCGGTGTCTCTGTATCACCATAGACTATGTATAAGTCAACTACATGGCTTCCAGTATCTAGTGTGTATGTATGAGAGTATAGTTCTACACCATACCATGTATAGTAGTCTGTTCTATCAGGACTCCTTCCATAGCCATCAATATACACTGTTACCGTATCACTTGTCTGTACTACTATATAGATAGCTGTCTCCTGGTCTACATCTAGTTCTAGTGTGTAGTGGTTTTGGCTAATTGTCAGTGATTTTAGTATAGAGTTGTTTAAGTATATGAACCTAGTAACACCTATTGATAATAGCTTATTGTATCTAAGATCTAGTCTATAGACTGTGTTGTTTAACTGTTTATAGTCCTCTACTGGATTAACTGTATCAACTAGTCTAGCTCCACCAACTTCTACAACTACTCCATAGCTTCTACTACTTGGCAACCCCTTATCTGGATCACACGTATCTATGTATCCCTCTCTACTACCTATGTATCTAGCCAGTAATCTATTGTTATCTAGACGATATGCTTCAAACAAGGTGTATGGTATACTGTTACCTACTGTATCAGTTATGTTTACAACAACATATGCTAACCCATAGTCTGTAACAACTAGCCCGGGCACTATAAGTGGTGCTGAAACATATTCTACAAAAGCAGGCATTAACGGTAGACCTATAGAGAATACAATGACTATAGAGATCATCATTGCTCCACTAGCTCTTGTAAGACGAAATGGTACTGCATGCAGTAGTATACCTAGTGCTAGTAGTCTTGCTCCATAGCTTGTTATAATCATTGCAACTACTGTTATGATAAGTAGTGATAGTATTACATATGTTAGTATTGATATAAGTGATGATATTATACTGTTTGCTAGAAACTGTAGACCACTCATAGAGAGCGTCATACCTATAATACGTAGTATTGTCAATAGTGTAGCTACAATACCTGTTTTAAATCCAATCCATAGATAGAATGATGTCCAGTTACTACCCAGTACCCCTCCAATATAGTCTATTAAAGCTAGTATGATTGTGTATGTAAATACTAGTGTAGCAGAAAAAACGCCGTCAACCATTAGTGTTGGAGCCCACTTCTTAATAGAGTAGAATGGTAGCGGTATCATATAGAATAGTGTACCTAGATAGTATGAGAGTACTGACAAGTAGAAAGCAGTAAGTAGGAACTCATACTCCATAACATCACCACAGCCCTCCGGCTAGCCCTAGATCGTTGGTGGTTCAGGGAATGGTTGCTGGAATTGTGTAGCAATATAGGCTATTAAAGCAAACACTGTACTACCCATAGCAAGCCAGAATGCAGCCCATACAGCATCCTCTATAAACCTCTGTCCTGCACGCTTTACCCTAAGGAATGGTATTGGTGAGCCTTTTAGAGCCCACCCTATAACCCATGTTAGGAAGAACATTACCCACGCTATTATCGTTACATCAAGTATTATTTGTTGAATAAACTCTACTACATCAGTCACAGACTACACCCGTTATCATGGAGGGTTTTTAAGTAGGAGAGAGATGGGTGAAAGTATGGTATAAACCTCTATGTCTTTAAAAACTATCCTAGCTACTGGATAACCCATAACATACACTATACTATTATCTAAAACACCTACCTCTAACCCACCATTATAGTATATGAAGAACTTCCCTACTCTACAACTACGGTAGATTATTGAAACATTATTTACTAAATAAACACTTATTCTAGAAACTAGTTTATCCTCTAACTCTAGAGAACCACTTCTATAGAAAACACTTTCAACTATAGAGCCATCTATATGTTCTACAACCACTTCTATAGGAACACTTGTTTCAACCACTAGAACTGGTTCTCTAAAAACAGTTTCTTCTAAACAATACATGTTCTGTACATAGACGCTAGATCCGTGGAATACCTTGTCTCCAACAACTACAGTACTAATGTTACTAGCTATATCACTAAGAATATAGGCTACATCATCTACAGAGATGTATGTATTGTTAAGACGTATAGCTGGTGGTATTGTATAGTTTATATACACTCTAGAGTCTTCAGAGTATATCCATATAGTATTATCTGATATGTTGCCATATACTATACTATATCCATTAACACTTATAATACTGTTTATAACTAGAAATGGCTCAGGTTCTAGAATTATATCAGGAGACATATACTCTACTCTATTAATATCACCCATTCCTAGAACATCTAATAATATAGAACCATTATATAGGAGGTCTTGTCTACTAGAACCACTTATTATTATAGATAGTGTATAGTTAGGACTAGGGTATTCTATTGTAGAATTCACTATGATACTACTATTAGAGTATAATCTATAATCTATTAGACTACTATTATCTAGTTTAAGCCTTACTAGCCCACCATATATCATCTCTACAGAGCCTTCTTTTAAAGGATCATTTATGTGTGCTGAAATGTTTATGTAAAATATATCACTTACATAAGGTATGGGTATGTCGTATGTGACCTCTAGTTTCAGGATTGCTTCATTACCAGTGGATAGTATAGCATCTATAGACTTGTTCAATCTCTCCCTGTATAGAGGGAAGGTGGGTATTAGTGAAGAGTTTATCTCTATAGTCCAGTTCTCTACTTCTATAACACTTGTTTGATTAAGTAACTCTATACTATATGTCACGTTTAAGGGTACACAATATAGCTTCCCTGTTTTAAAACCGTGTATGAGTATATAGTCTATTGTATGGTTTAGATCATATAGTAGGGAGTATAATCCATAGTGTTGTACTAAACCATTGTATATAGTGTGTTCCTCAACAACTCTATATAATGTACCTGGTATAGCCCACCCTGTATCACTAAAGCTTTCAAAGCCTATAGTCTTGTTGTCAACTAATCGTGTGTTTAGAGATATGTTGTATAGAACACTGTATCTACCATAAACCCTTGAACCATTACTAAGTATTCTACTAACATTCTCACTAAACATTTCATAGTTAATCTCTATTGTATCATTTAGTAAGGGTATAGGTTTTACATATCCATCTCTATAGATGACACCGTTAAAGTCTATTAGATAGCTAGTTCCAGGTTCTAAATAAGTTGTAAATACATTGTCTTTAAATGGTCTATACTCTTGAAACACGTATGAACCTTTAACAAACTGGTCTATTGTTTCTAGATTATTTTCTAAAATATTCATGTATAGACTTGGTGGTTTCACACTATTGCTACTATATACTAGGTTACTTGCTATATCCATAGTCTCTATTACATCAACGACTTCCAAACTCTCTCCATCAACTACAGCTATAGATGCACTAGGGTTACATGGTATCTTAACCGGTCCGTGGAGAAAGCCTTTAGAGTAGGGTGTTGTGTTTAGAGCTATAGTCTCTATTGTATTGTTTGGATAGAGTATTATCTCATAGTATATTTTATTAGAGCTAGATAGTATGTAGAGATCCTCCTTATATATCGTGTAGTCTATGTCTTCTATAAAGGAGTTACCCTTAATACTAACTACTTCTCTAGATACTCTAAACATTGTATCTAGTATTGTTAGAGAGACCGTTAGTACAGCTATGATAGATACTATAGCTGTAATTGCTAGTGGATAACTTGTTAATGCTCTAGACAATATAGACACCTCTATTAGTTATTAGTAAAACTCTGTAGTCTCTAGGCACTATAATAACCACTAGATCCCCTACACTACACTGTAGTTCTCTATCAAGGAATCTACATGAAGTATTTATAGATAGGTCTCTACTACTTAGTCTAGATAAACTGTTATTAACTTGATCAACAACAACTATGTCTTGAATTATAGTATTTTCTAACAACTTTATAACTACTATAGAACTATTCTTAAGACATACCCTCCTATATACAATAGCCTCTCTACCAACATCCTTTATAGACTTCTGAATAGTACGCTCCATACTATTAATAGCTATAATAGATGCTGTTGAAACCATTGTTATAACCAGTAGTGCTACCACTAGCGATAGATAGCTTGATACAGCCTTCAACAACCTCCCTATTTACTAGAGAACGTGCTTAAATAAGGTTGTTTATTAAAAAAGTTTTAAACCACACTAGCTAACCATATTGATGAAGAGAAGGAATTAAAAAAGGTTTGGTTTAATACCCTCTTATATAAAATTCTTTAGCCTCTTCTAAATGCTATTACACTATATCCTACTAGTCCAATGACAACGACTAGTAGTATTAGTGTTACAAGGCTGTAGGTTACTAACTTACTGTCTACAGAGTCTACTTTCTGTGATACGTCGTCTGATTTCTCATCTAATCTACTGCTTAGACTTGTCTGTGCACTTGATATATCACTACTTAAAGCAGTCTTTGTATCATCTAGTTTACCTGATAGCTCACTAAACTTATCTGTTATTAATGTCTCTAGATCGCTCTTAGCAGTGTCTAGGGCTGAACTTAGTTCATCAGTCTTGCTAGTTACTAGATCTGATAAGTCACTAAACTTATCTCCAACAAGTGATTCTAGATCGCTTGCTTTCTCGCCAATAAGACTCTTTAGTTCATCGCTTGAGCTACTTACAAGGTTCATTATATCATCCGCTTTACCAGTAATTGTTACCTTGATGTTGTCACCAACAGTTAGTACTAGTCCATATATTGACTCGTTAACGTCTCCAACAAATTCTGATAAGCTGTCAACTTTAACACCTAGTTCATCAGCTGCTGTGTTGATTAAGTCTATTATGTTGTCTAGCGTTGTCTCTATACTAAATAGCTCTGTCATTATCGTTGCACGGGTGTCGTTAAGTACTATTTCTAGATGGTCTAGTCTAGTTAAGATTGTTAATTTAGCATCATTGATTGATGCTAGAATCTCTAATCTACTCTCATTCACAAACGCCTTTAGCTCATCAGCTTTTAGTGTAATGAGTGACTGTATAGCCATACTCTCAGTGGTTATTAGTGATGATAGTTCTTCACGAGCATTATCAATCTCTATTGTTAATTCATAGATTATGTTGTCTTCAACATCGTATAGGTCTCCCTCTAGTCTTGAAGTCTCGTATTCAATAAATGCCACTAGGTTGCCTTCTAGTTCATCAAGTCTGCTGAATATGCTCTCATTAATAGCTAGTAGTAGGTCTACAAGTGATACATAGTACGCATCTAGTTTAGCATGTAGTGATATATTAGTGCTTATAATATCTGCTTCTAGTACTCCAGCATAGTATGTTATGTTAGCTATAACATTAGATTCAAGCTCGTCAAGTCTAGCTAGTATAGCTAGTGTTGATGCCTCTAGTGCTGCTAGTATCTCCTCCTTAGCATTAGTTAACTCTATTGTTACATTAGTTAGTATCTCGTCTCTTACATTATATATTACTCCTTCAAGATATGCTGTCTTCTCATTAATGAGTAGCGTTAGATCGGTTTCTAGTTCATCAAGTCTACTGAACAAGCTTGCATTCATAGATGTTAGGAAGCTCATTAGTGCACTATAGTAGTTGTCAAGCTTTAGATGTATTGTACTGTTAACACTATCAATCTTAGCTTCAAACATGTCAGCATAAGTCTTAATAGTTATTGTTACATTGTCCTGTAGCTCAGCTATTCTAGTTAGTATATCACTAGCCTTTGTTGTTATAAGGTCCTTGAGCTCTGTACAACACTCTTCAATCTTTAAGTGTATGGTAGCATTAGCTGAAGCTATATCAGCTACTATTCTATCACCATAGGATGTTATGTTAGCAACAACATTAGATTCAGCAAGGTCTATTCTGTTAAGGATCTGTGTAGCATAGCTTGTTAGCTCTGATACTATGTCTTCTCTAGCATCATGTATCTCTATGGTTAAGTTAGTTAGTATCTCGTCTCTTACATTATATATTACTCCTTCAAGATAAGCTGTCTTCTCGTTAACAAGTAGTGTTAAGTCAGTTTCAAGCTCATCAAGTCTGTTAAAGATGCTGGTGTTTATAGCTATTAAGAGGTCTCTTAATGCTGTGTAGTAGTTATCTAATTTAACGTGTATGGTGCTGTTAATACTGTCTAGTTTAGCTTCAAACATATCTGCGTAGGCCTTGATGGTTATTGATACATTCTCCTTTAGATCCGTTATATTTCCAATTACTTCAGAGATCTTTGCTGATACGAATGCCTTGAGTTCACTAATTATATTGTTTGACGCATCATCAATCTTTAGTGACAGGTTAGACACTATTTCTGAAGCCTTGTTCTCTACAAGCACCTTTATCTCAGCCGATCTATCGTTTATGAGTACTGTTAGGTTATTGCCTAGTTCATACAGCTTATTCAATAGGTCTGTATGCATGTTGTTTATAGCGTTTAGTATACTGGCTGTAGCAGACTCTATCTTGAAGTACAGTGTAGCGTTAACCCCATGTAGTGTAGTGTTGATGTAGTCTAGTTTAAGCTCTAGCATGTCTCCATAGTATGTTATTAGAGCTGATATGCTGGCGTTGACATTGTCTAGCTTGTCTGATAGGCTGGTGTAGACATTGTTTAGTATACCTACTATACGGTCTGCTTCATCCTCTATCTTAGCATATAGTGTTGAGTTAACAGTTCTAATCAATATATCTAGATCGTTCTTAGCAGCAGTTATGTTAGCAACAACATTAGCTTCTAATACATCTAGTCTAGCCAGGATATCGCTTGCCTTTGTTATGATAAGGTCTTTAAGTTCTGTACAACAGCTGTCTATACGTGCTATTATAGCGTTCTTGCTATCATTTATGAATAGTATTGTCTCATCTTTAGCAATCTCTATACTAGCGTTTATGTGTTCTTCAAGCATGTCTAGTCTACTTGTTATACGTGTCAACATGTCCTCAATAGCTTTAAGGATATCGTCTTTAGCTTCACCAATCTCTATAGTTATGTTCTCTTTAACATCGTTAGCTGCATCTGTTATACAGATCTCTAGTTCGTACGCTTTCATGTCTATATAGGCTTCTAGACTGCTCTCCATATCGTCTAGTCTGTCTAGGATTGTTGTGTTAACAGCTTTTATCAGGTTGGTGAGGTTCATACAACATTCTCTAATAACTAGGTGTAGTGATGTATTAGTTGATTCTATCTTAGCTATGAGTGTGTCTCCGTAATAGGTTATGCTAGCGTTTAGATCGTTCTTTAGCGTTGTTAACTGTATTGTTAGGTTAGTTAGTATGTCTTCTAGTTTAGTAATTACCTCGTCTCTAGCATTGTGTATCTCTATTGTTACATTTGTTGTAATATTATGTACTACCTCATGCAGTAATCCTTCAATATAGACTACCTTATCATCAATATATGCTTCAATAGATCCTTCTAATCTATCAAGTCTACGGAATATGGTTTCATTAACAGCCTTTATAAGTTCTTCAAGCTGTTCTTTAGCCATAATAATGCGTAGCGTAATGCTCTCGTTAATAGCGTCTAGCTTCCAGAGTAAGGTATCATTCATAACATGTAGTGTCTCATTGATCTCGTCAAGCTTCCACTCAAGTTCTGCATAGTATGCTTCTAGTTCATACTTGATATCCTGTAGCCACCATAGAATCTCTTCTAGAGTTGCATTAATCTCATCTAGCCTTAGGTGTATGGTCTCATTGACATTCTCGATCTTATACTCTATAACTGTTAGATTACCTAGTATGAGGTCTAGCTTTACATGTGCTTCTCTAGCAAGATCTATTAGTGTTGATACATTGGCTTTAATGATAGCTACATCAGCCTTTATAATGGCTACATCTCCACGTATCTCTACAACGGTGTTGTTGATGTATTCTAGGAACTGTGTTATATTGATTGTTAGGTAGTTGTAAGTATCATTAACTTTAGCTTTAAGCCATACAGTATCGTTAATTATCTTGTCAAGTTTCCACTCTAGTATACCAAGTATTGTTACAAGCTGGTGGTCGCCGCCTATGTACCAGTATGTCTCTGATACATTGAATGGTATAAAGCTAGTGTAGTTCATATAGATATGGCATAGTTCATCACTAACATTAATCTCTGGTGTTAATGAATAGTTGGCAAACCTCCATCTAATCCTTACATCAACACGATAAGTTTTATCAACGCCTACAAGCCCTAGTGGTGAAGTATCTACTGGTATAGCCCACCATACCTCTAGCTCGCCATCACCATCAACATCTTCTGCTATTAGCCATTCTGGGTGACTACTTGGTGTTGAGTTTCCATATACTGTTAGTACTGGTGTATTAGTTAATGGGTCTACTAGGCGTACCCATGCCTCCCAGAACATATATCCATCAATTGTTACATCAGAGATCTCTAGTAGTGAAGCTGGATCAACATAGGCGTCGTAGACCGACTTCTTGTGTATGAACACTTGTACAGTAACAGTGTCTCCAGGCAGTAGTACTTCTGGTACTGTTATTGTAGCGTTTTCACGTGGTACCGTTACTGTTACATGCTCTATTACAGTAATGTTGTATAGTATATGTACATGGAATATCATTGAGAAGTCTAGCTGTGTGTCATGAGTCTTTAACTCAAATGAGTCTGTCTCATTACTAACTCCAGTAATTGTAGCATTAAACTCAAAGAATAAGTACTCCTTAACATTTGTACCAACCCATCCCTTCTTAATAGCGACTTCATGTGTAGCATTAGTTACGTAGTCTGTTGGATAGTAGTCTGTTGTATTGAATTCTACACAGCCAGTACCATTTTCATCACTAGTTATTGTTACATTGAACTCGCCTTCCCAATACTCTCTAGTCAACCCTGGATATATACTATAGTAGTTTGTACCATTAGCATAGACTGTATACTGTATGGTTACGTTTACATCCTCATTAGGCGGTAGTCCAATAGCACATATTGTAATGTTCTGTCCACGGCAGCCAACTCTATCAGTTATTGGCGAGTCGTAGTCTATATCAATCTGTATACGTACATAGAATATAGTCCTACCATCAATAGCCTTAGGCTCTTCGCCATTAACAAGCCATGTATAGTCTCCATAAGGTAGGTACTGGTCTACAAGAGCGTTACCAGTATGCCATAGCCCATATCCATGTGTTAGCGATAGCGTTAGCCATGAGAAGTCTATACTATAGTCTTTGTTGCGCAAGTCTATATCAACACTTGTATCTGGGAAGCTTATAAACTCAAATGAATGGTTGAACCAACTTGGTATATGAGCCCAGTCAAAGTGGTCTCCAGGTTCACTACCTATTAGTGGGTAGTATAGCTGGAATGGATCTGTTAGTTTGATATGGTAGATCTTGTATAGTGTGCCGTTATAGAATGGTACGGGGTCTATAAACATCTTCTTCAACTTGTCCTCAATAGCTACTTCTAAACCAGCTGTAGCATAGTTGTGCACTGGATCAACAGATATGTTTAGTGTATAGGTTCCAGGCGGTACTACTCCTCCAGTTGTGTAGTTCATCTTAAGCAACACAATTATAGATCCGTTGCCCTTATCCATAGCATGTAGTACTAGTATCCTATTTGAGTCAACAAATGCTTTTACATAACTTGTAAGCTCCTCGCCTTCACTAGTTGGTGTTATAAAGCCGAAACCTTTAACCATAACATAGTCTCCAGGAGCAGTCTTATTACCAAATATGAATGTAGCATTATAGCCAGTAGCATTCTCTTCAGCGAAAGCTGTCTCATTAGTTATAATGTAGGTTATAATGTATGGATAAACAGCTATGTACTCAACGTAACAGTCTGGATGCTCATTAACATAGCGTGTTGTATCAACTATCACCTTAACTTCAGTATCAGCACCGCCCCATTCACCATCAGGTATTGTAAGATTCACTTCAAAGTCTCCATCACCTAGATATGTTATTGTAAGTTCATCCTTAGGTATCTCAATAACGTAGCCACTCCTATTCAATACAACCTTAGTTATATCAGCATCCTCTGGTAGATGGTGTAACACGATAGTTAAGTTGTCATTAGGATTAAGCTCAGCTGGATCAGCCCATAGATCAGGGATCTCTGTAACTTCCTCAGAAGCCTTAACCTTCAAGATCTTCTTAGTACCACTAGCTGTAGCGCTATCAGCCTCTAGATCAAATGTTATATTTAATGAGAATGTACAGTTAAGTACGGCATAGCTAAAGTTAATAAATACGTAGAAGCCATAGTGTGATGTAAGGTACTCTTCAGCAGAGATTTCGGTAGGAGCGAAATCTAGTAAATCATCAGCATCCACATACAGTATCTTCTCATCGGAATCCGTGTAAGCACTAACAGTTGAGAAGTATGGACCTCCATCAGTAGTCCATCCAAGGTCGTTCCCGTAGACTAGTAAGTGTCTTTCACTAGTGTTGTATAGATTATACATATATACTTCAGTATAGATATCTGATCTTGTTAAGTTTACTGTTCCAATAATATCTACAAGTCCATAGCTATTCAGCAAATCATTTACTTTATCAAAGAGAACCGAGTAATCAACTACAATAATTGTATCATGATATTTCTTTATGACATCATTTGTAACAGTTATAGATATGTCTGTTGACTGTAATTGAGCATCAACATTGGGTACTTCATACATAGTAAATACGTTATCACTCTCAGCTCTATCTGGCGTTATATCCTCAACTACAAAGGATAGCCCTACTCCATATAGATCCTCAACATAAGTTGGCGGGTTATCGTTGGGGCCAGGGCTACTATCAGCTGTTTCGAGAAATATACCTTTTAATGTCTTGAACTTTATCTTAGCCATTGATAAATCTGCTGACACTCTAGTTATAGAGACATATTCAACAAATGTTGTGTTAATGTATGGATCAGAGTCATAGAATCCATTCACTAGTAACGATATAGTTTTTGGATTAGTTCTTGATGTTAAGAATGCTATTTTTGGTAAACCAGGTGAAATAGCTAAGTATACTGAACCTAGGTCTATACCCGCCTCTGACAGCACTGATAAGTTGAAGTATACTATAAGTTCACTAGTATTTCCTAGAGTTATATCGTATAGATCACCATTGGGTGCTGTTAGGTTTTTATCGCCAGGAGCGTTGGGCATACAGCCTTCTTGAGCACATACCCATATGTCATGATACTCTGTTACTTGGCTAACATTTACTGCTGAAGCTCTAGCTGTTAACGGTGTTGTTATTATAGCAAACGAGTTGAATAGTAGGAGTATTAGTAATAATATAGATGCAGGTCTATTCACAACCATCCACCTTCATAAACTACAATTACTTATTCATTTTAGGTGTTTACTTAATATGGTTAGTATTTAAGCCTTATCCCAAATAGACTACATGACTATCAGATGTCCCATGATATTTTATTACCCAATACTTAGTCAACTGTCTACATTTGATCGGAGGAGCATAGTGTATATTAGAAAGGTACGGCATTGACTAAATCCAGATAACCAGCTGTCTAATAATTAAAGGTTGGACTAGAATGATATGGCCAGTATCTGCTAAGATATACTGGGATCCAGAGTATAATGTTCCAATACTAAAGCCTCCTCCAGATAGAGAGGATGTTGTTTTCAAACTAAAGCTTACAGAACCTGGTGATGCCCGTCCAGTTTTTTTAAGAGACTATGAGAAGCTTAGAGAGGCTATACTATACGAGTTTGGCTCATTAACAGTATATGATAGGTTCTTTAGAAACCAGTTTATCTTATTTAACAAGGTTCCACACTGGGATCAGATGTGGGAGGTTGTATCATGTGGTAATGTTGTTGGACAACTATACTATGACCCATTTCGTAGTAAGTGGAGGTATCGTCTTAACTATACTGGTGCAAAGCTTGCTATTGAAGACGACCTTGTAGATAAGGTTGTTGTTAACGGATTTATACGTGAGAAGATGGTTATTAGAGAGAACTATTCTAGTAGTTCTCGCCAAGTAGTTGTTGTTGATAGGAATGGTGTTGTTAAGGGTGTTGCAGAGAATCTAGGTGGGAGACTTATTGTTTCTAAGACTTATCGTGTACGTATAGAGCCTAGGGAGGCTGGCTGTAAACCTGCTTCTATAGATGATGTTCTTAAACACAATAACTATGGTATATACTACTTTGAGTCTCGTGCTAAAGCATTCCTATACTCCATGGCTTCTAAGGTTGGAAAGGAAGTTGTTGTATCATACTCTGGCGGTAAGGATAGTCTTGTAGCACTCCATTTAACACTTGAGACACTTGGAGATGCTAAACTATTATTCAACAATACTGGTCTAGAGTTGCCAGAGACTATAGAGAATGTAGACTATGTTGCAGAGAAGTATGGTTTAGAGAAAATAGTTGCTAATGCTGGAGACTCTTTCTGGAATGGACTAGATGTCTTTGGACCGCCTGGCAAGGACTATAGATGGTGTTGTAAGATAGCTAAGCTTGTACCACTAGCCCGTGTGTCTCGTAGGATGTGGAGTAGTGGTGCATTAAATATTGTTGGACAACGTGCTTTTGAATCACTTGATCGTGCACGTAGCCCTCGTGTTTGGAGAAACCGCTGGATACCCCATCTCCTCAGTATAACACCTATACAGGAGTGGAGTCAACTACATATATGGCTCTACATATTCAAGTATAGACTACCCTATAATAAACTCTATGAACTAGGTTATGAGAGACTTGGATGCTACTTATGTCCATCAAGTACACTAGCCGAGTTTAAGGAGGTTAAGAGAAACCATCCAAGACTGTGGAGTAAGTGGATGGATAGACTAGAGGATTGGAGGAAGCGTCTTAACCAACCAATTGAGTGGATACACTATGGTTTATGGAGATGGCTTACACCAGCTACTGCTAAGTATAGACTTGTTGTTAAACTACCTAGTTATAGTGCTAACTGGGTTGATGAGTATAGAGCTAGGCTGTTAAATGGTATTGGACTAGTTTTTACAAAAGTGTTTAGAGAAGGAGAGTATACTACAGTACTATTTAATAAAAGGCTTATACCTATAGATGCTGATCAAGCGTTTATAGGTAATGTTGAAATGTTAAAGCTTGGTCTCTCTAGAGAAGATAGTGGATGGATTATAAGATCCAATGATTCAGAGATCCTTGTTAAAGATAATTATCTAAAATATAAGTTGTTTAATGAGAAAGGATTTGAGGATGTTGTAGATATGTTAAAGATAATCTATAGGATACATGGATGTGTAAAGTGTGGTAGCTGTATGATATGGTGTCCACAAAAAAGGATCAAGTTGTCTAACTATGGACCCATACCTAGTCTACCATGTATAAACTGTAGGATATGTATAGAGGTATGTCCAATAGCTGAAATGCTTGTTGAAAGAGTTGTAGTACCGTTACTGACTAACCGTGTTGATGCTTGGAGGAGGTCTACACGTGTTAAGAGAGAAGATATTATTAAATCATTCCGTTCAATGGGTATTATATCTCCATAGAACTCTCTTCTCCAATATTTAGGAAAGCTTAACAGTATATATTGCATACATTTAGTGTTTAAGACTCTCCATAGCATAGCGTACTAGTGGATCAGATATCCTATACTTATCATCAGTCTTTTCAACTATAGAGTACTTAACAAGTTTTTTAAGTAGATTTGAGAAATTTCTATCAGCTATTCTAGTTCCTGTACGAAACTCCACATAAGACTTTATATCCACCCATCTAGAAGCTCCACGAGCTATTGCCTCTAGTATAGCTAAATACCTATGTCTTGAAGGAGCTATTACCTTCTCTAACTCCTTCATAACTAGTTTAGATGCTATATCAAAAACCTTTTCTAAGGCATCTTTATGACCTAAATTTCTCACTCCACGATAGTATCCGTATAGAGTTAGCCATCCAGGTATCCCATCTAGTTTATCAACAACTTCCATAAGTTCTTGATTAGATACACTACATCCTAATTCCTTAAATCCTTGTCTTAGAAACTCTATACCTTGTTCAATCGTGAATTTCTCAAGTACTATCTCTCTATAGTATCTTCCATATAATGGTGCTTCTGGATTATCTAGTTTAAGAAAGTCTCTTAAAACACCTACTTCACTACCAGTTAGTATAATAGATAAGTTTTCCAGATTATCAATAGCCCATGCAAAGACTCCATCAAACTTAATAATTCCTGAAAAACGTAGATACTGTGCCTCATCAAAAGCTATTACAAATCTAGTATTATTTCTCTTAGCCCAGTTATCAAAGTGTTTAAGTAAATCAGTTATGCTTTCATCAACAGTTATATCTACTTCAACACCAGTACCACTTATATAAAACACCTTCACATACTTTAACAAGTCTTTTAGTTTAAAACCTATCCTTTCAAAGAAACTCATATTCTCAGTAAAGTATCTAGCCATTTGCCTATAGAGATAACTCCTAGATATAAAACCATGTTCCTCATATACTTCACGGACATCAACTAGTAAATGTGGATATTTAAGCTCATACATACTAGCTCTTAGCAAACTTGTCTTACCCACTCTCCTAACTCCATAAATAACTATTAACCTCTCACTAAGCTCTAACGCTTCTTTAAGCTCATTAAACTCTTTCTCACGGTCAAATAGATCTTTGAGCCTTGTTTTAGGATTTACATCAAATAGCAAGGACTAGTACCCCTACTAGTTACTAGTACCCCTACTAGTAGATAAGCGTTAATCAGATCTAATTAAGAGAGCTAGACAACTACATGTATACAAGCTTCTTACACTACCTAGTCTAGAAACTTCTTTATTCTAATATACTTCTTCTCAGCTTCATACAAATATCTAAATAGATCATCTTCACTATACACCGGTTTATTGATTATACGTACAGCTTCAGTAAATCCTACTCCACGAGATGCAAGTATTGTTAAAGCCCTAACTCCATGATCCATTATAAGCATAGCTCTCCTCTGCAAGTCTCTATAAATACTTCTTTCTTCACTAGATAGCCTCTTCTTAGTAATAACCTTCAATATAATCTCTTGTTCTCTACAACCATCTCCTTTAACAACAGCTACATACTTACTACCGCATTTTGGACATCGTATTTCACTATAATTAAGATAGTCTCTTACACGGCCACTCCATTTATACCCGCACATCATACATATTGTTGTAACAGTTCTTCTTAAAACACGTTCTCTATACCTACCTATATCTATAACAGGATATACTATACTAATACCAGGTATACGCTGTACTGCTTCAACATACAGTTGTGTAGGCTTGTCTGTTATAACAAAGCGTATCTTCACTCTACCTCTATAGATGTTGTTTAGAATCCTAAACATATTCTCTAGATCGAAGTCTTTTAACAAAGTCTCCTTTAAAGCCTCTCTACCAATAACAGTACTAGCTAGTGTTTTTAATAGAGTCTTTGTTATCCTTTTAGAACTACTAGGATCTATTGCTCCAAATCTCTGTCCAACAAAGAATACTCTCCATAGAAAATGACTGCTCCCACTAATTATGGATAGTAGGTGTTTAGTAAACAACCCCCTATCTCTACCCAAATAAGCTAGTTCACTAACCACTATATCCAGTTCTTCCCTTCTAGGAAAATAGTCTAGAAAACACAGCATTACATAGTATGGAGTTGTATAAGCAACTACTCTTGGAGTAATGTACCTCCTAACTATAGCTGTCAGTAGCTCCTTAAACGTATTAGCTACTTTTGAACCATAGAATCCATAGAAAACAATAGTCTTATCACTCCTATTAACCTCTACAACAATATCTCTATCAGAAGGTACTGGGATACCCTCCCTCTTCAACTCATTTATAACTGAGAAAACCTTATCAACACCATACCCGTCTACAATAACTCTACCACTCACTAGCTTCTTAAACACGTTAAAGCCTTCTCTATACAGTCTTATCCAAGCACCAATCTCTCTAGCAACAGAGTATTCAACAGGAATGCTCTCACCCTCCCAACGAGGTATAAGAGCCATTGGATACTCTGTAACTGGTTCTACAAACAACTTCCCATTATCTTCATCAAATGATATAACCCTCCATAAACCACCTCCAAGAACTATAACAGAACCCTCTACAACATGTAATACAATAAACTCCTCATTTAAAACACCAATCCTCCTATTACTACTAACATCAATAACTGGTATAACACGTGTATCAGGAATCATTGTTACACGGTAAAAGTATGGTCTAGCTCTAACACTCGGATACACTCTATCACTACGTACTCTAAGTATACGGGCTGAAACAAGATAATCCAGTACATCTCTAAACTCCTCCTCACTAAGACCCTGGAATACTCTAGATGTAGAAAACTCGATATACAAGTCATTGTATGGTATACCGGGTTCTATAAGAACTCTTAACACTATCTGATGGGCTAGTACATCAAGTGGTTTATAAGGTATATCCTCTCCCTCAAGATCACCTCTAACAGCTCTAACAGCTAGAGCTATAGACTCTAGAATATCATAGAAGTTGTCTAGTGTGACAATAGAGCCTCTTGGAACACTCTCAACTCTATGAAGACTCCTACCTATCCTCTGTACAAGTCTAACACTCTGTCTAGGAGACATATACTGCACTACATAGTCTATATGACCTATATCAATACCTAGCTCCAGACTCGATGTAGCAACAAGTGCTTTCAACACTCTCTTCTTAAAAAGTTCTTCAACACCTAGTCTATGGTGTCTAGACAAACTTCCATGGTGTACGCCAACTCTATCTTCTAAACCAACTAGTTTAGACAAACCCCATGTAAGTCTCTCAGCTAGATCACGTGTATTCGTGAATACAAGTACATGGTTATGTCTATCAACTATATCTCTAATATGTTCTAGTCTAGCATAAAAACATGGATCAACTTCTTCAACAACTTCTCCACTAGCTTTAGGAGTCTCTACATGAATCTCTAGTTCTCTAACACTACTACTTATAATAGGTACCATATATGAAGGATTATCTAGAAGACACATGGACTTATTAATATCTGACAATGTAGCTGTTAAAGCTACTTTAACCAATCTTCTCTTAATAAGTCTTTCAACCATATTTATAGCTGATAAAAGCTCTAACCCTCTCTTACTAGTAACAACTTCTCTATACTCGTCAACAACTATAAACCTTAGATTCCTAAGCTTCTCTCTAAAGTCTCTATCAACTATAATATACTGTAAAGTCTCAGGTGTAGTAACTATTATGTGTCCAGGATTCTCCTTTATAGCTCTTCTAAGCCTTCTAGGTGTATCACCATGCCTTAGATCGGCTTTTAACCCAAAACACTTTATTATACGGTTTATCCTTTCAACAATATCTCTATTAAGAGCTCTAAGAGGTGTTACATAGATAGCATTTATAGGCTCCAGCTTACGCCGCCATATATAATATAGTATAGGTAGTAGTGCTGCTTCAGTCTTACCAGTACCTGTTGGTGAGACTATTATTGTTGAAAAACCTTTAAGTATAGATTTAAATGCTCTATACTGTATTAAAGAGATCTTTCTATAACCTAGACTAGATAGACATTGTGCAAACTTACTACTAACAACCTTCTCTATAGGTATTACTGGTACTATATCCTTCATTCCACCATCTATCCTAAGATAACACATTATGGAAAACACCTTATATAGTTACAAATGTATTATAGATTAAGTAACTAGTAGAGAGTAAGTTATGAACTAGTGGGTATAGTATGGATGCTAATAGGAGGATAGCTATAGTATCTACACTATTTATACTACATATAGTGCTCTTTTATACAGTTAGTAGATACTATGATATACTAGCTTTATCAATAACTAATATAGCTAGTCTAGACATAACCTATTTATTCATATACTTTTCTATAGTATTCTTTATACCATTCACTATGACATTAATAGTGATCTCTACAACAAGATCTTTTATACTAACCCTACTCTACATATTCTTAGTAGCAAACTCTCTAACATATCTATGGAAGAGTATTGGAGGATGTTTAGGAGATATACTCTTTCTAGGACTACCAACTATTATAATACCATCAATGATAGCTCCACTAATACTATATACAATGTATAACATGTTCTCTCATAGAAGAGTTACTGAAGAGCTGTTAAACTATCTAATATCTCTAAAAAACACTAAGATAGATACATTAAATAGCTTATCAAATACTGCACTGCTATTCACAATTACAGGTTTTATACTATATATTCTAGACTACTTGAATACACTACATCTAATACTACCAGTTAGAGCTTCTCTATACATCTATGGAGTATTCATAAATATTCTAATATCTATACCACTAATGATTATTGTTAGTGCAAAGACCCTAATAATACCAATAACATTAGCTATAATAGCTCCATTCTCATGGATAACTACTCCACTATACCCAGTACTTACTACACTAGTAGGTTATAGAGAGAAGGTTGCTGGTAAAGGAGTATTTATTGGATTATCAAAAGCTATACTAGAATACAATATACCAGTAAATATGTATAGAGAGATCAATCAAGAACCATTAATTGGGTCGAGTAAGGGTAAGACATGGTATTGGAGGAAACATGTAGAACCAGTGACAATAGACCCGTATAGCAACCCTAATCCACATATATCAATATTTGGAGCTAGTGGTACAGGTAAGTCTTCTCTAGCTAAAACAATAATATACCAGTTATATAGAAACCATGGAGTAAACTTCCTCATAATAGACCATCATAACGAATACCTTGATCTAGTTGAGTATCTTGGAGGAGAAGTAAACATACTTGATGCAGAGAAAGCAGCTATAAACCCCCTCGACCTAGAGGGGCGTTCTCCAAGACAACGTGCTATAGAGCTTGCTGATATCATACAGTCTATTTTCAGTCTAGGCTATATACAGAGGAATACAGTTGAAGAGATTATTATAGAGACTTATAGGAGGAAAGGTATTCTAGAAGATAATGAGAGTACATGGAGTATCCCCGCTCCAACATTCTATGATGTATTAAGGACTCTTGACGACCTAATAGAGACTAGCCCCAGTGATCAGTATAGAGCTTTGTTAAAGAGGATTAGACCTTATATTAGAATGCTTCTTTCAAACGTGTTCTTAGAAACAAGGATTAGTTTGACAGAACTACTTAGTAAGCCAACAATCATACTACTAGCTACACTACCATCTGATCAAGCTAGAGCACTTTATCTAGACACACTATTATACAAGATCATTAATGCTATGTACCAAATGGGTTATCGTAGAACAGCTATTGTTGTTGATGAAGCACACCACTTGTTCCGTAGAACACGTAGTAAAGCACTCATATCCCGTCTTCTAATGGAGAGCCGTAAGTATGGTCTATGCCTTATAGTTATTGTACAACAACCACTAGATGTTAATGAGTCAGTAATACTTAATACATACATTAGGACAGTATTCAACATACGTGAACATAGAAACCTAGACTATATAGCACGTAGTATAACTGGATATACCTTACAGAGTACTATAAACGCTATAAAATTAGCTGTAGCAAACTTGCCAAAACACTATAGTATACTAAATATTGGAGATAAACTATTAATAGTTGATACAAAACCAGCTCTAATAAGCTATGAAAGAGACTAATCCTTGAAAAATATATAAACTTCCTACAACGTTGAAACACTTGTATCCTAGGAATGGTTATGCGGGGTTAATTAGTGTGGATTTAGAAGAGAATGAAAAATCTGTAGAAGAGGTTGTTATAGAAGAGGTTGTTGAAGAGTATCATCCTAAGGAGTTGTCAATTATAGATTTTAGCGAGTTTCTAAGACGTACAGAGACATGGTATAAAGTGTTGGCTGGTGAATTAGCTTTAAGTGATGCTTTAAAAACACTAGCTCCTATGAAGAGAGTTAGAATTATTAGGAAAACTAAAGAGGAGAAAAAGAAGAAGGCTAAAAAGAAAGCTAAGAAGAAAACTAAGGAGGCTAAGAAAGCTAAGAAAAAGTCTAAGAAGAAAGCTAAGAGTAAAGGTAAGAAGACAAAGAAGTCTAAGAAGACAAAGTCTAGAAGTAAAAGCAAGAGTAAGTCAAAATAGTTCTCTCTCAATACTTATATGACTATATCCTAGTTTGTATAGTATGTTTTTAACAGTATCTACGTCTACCCTACGATCAATTACAAGGACGGTCCTCCTAACATGATCTTTTACATAGAGTTTTAGTCTATGTATAAAGACTTTTCCAGAAACCAGTTCTCTAGATGATTTAGGAGGTGTTATAAAGTCTTTAAACTTCCTCTGCATATAGCTATAGAATTCATCAAAGTTTCTAAGATATCTTAGAGTCTCCTCCAGATCTAATGTAGCTCCATGAACTTTTATAGCTTCATTAACAAATTTTAGAGCACTATCTAAGTCTAGATCAATATACTTGTACTTACCTAGATCAATTCGTATAACTACTTCATCCACACTATAACACCTATGTAGTAGATTAAGAGTATCATTATTAATAAGTTATAGTCTTCTAGTGATAAGGGAGAGGGTTTAAGAAACACTATATAGACTAGATAGTAGTTAGATAGGTTAGAGGTTGATAGAGCGTGTTTAGAGCAGTCTATCCATCAGCTTCAAAGTTTAAGTATATTGCTCAGACACTTGCTAAGATTGTTGATGAAATACCGTTCTATGGAGAACCAGATCAATTGGAAGTACGTGTATTGAGTCCTGACAAGACTACTATGACTATACTTAAGATGCCCTCTATAGCTTTTGATGAGTACCTATGTGATCAGGAGGAGTTTTTTGTAGTTAGTGCTGATGAGTTTAACCGTATAGCTCGTCGTGGTACACGTAATGATGCTGTAGTACTAGAGCTTGACCGTGGTGCTGGAGTGTTAAAGCTTACTTTTAAGGATCAGAAGACTGGTGTGGAGAGGACATTCCATATATCGCTTAAGGAGCGTGTTGTAGAGAAGCTTCCAGAGCTCTCCATAGACCTTAGTGTTTCTGTTAGAATGCTTTCTGATGACTATAGGAATATTGTTAGAGATTTAAAGATTATTGGTGAAGAAGCGGTCTTTACATATGAGGATAGTAAGTTGTTTATAAAGGCTATGACGCAACAGAAGGAGTATATTGGTGTATTTGAGCAAGACAACCCCTTAACCTATATAAACTCTACAGTAGATAAGGCTGTAGCAAGGTATAGTGTTGGATTACTAGAAGCTACACTTAGAGCTGCTACTGCTTCTAAGAGTGTTTTAATAGAGTTTGATAGTGATAAGCCTTTGAAGGTAGAGTTTGAACTACCAACTGGTGGTACACTAACATACTGGATAGCTCCTAGAACCTAAGACTTCTCCTCCTCACCAAGCATACCGAGTAGTTCCATAAAGACTTTTTCAGCCTCCCTACGCTTACCTGGTATAGCTTCACGTTTAGCAAAGAGCTTTATTTCTGGAAACCATACTGGTTTAGAACACTCCCTCCTCTTAACACATGATAAGCAACAATGTGGACAGACGATCACGTCCTGGTATATAGTACACTGTTTAACAAGGTTATAGTTTCCACATATACTGCATCTCTCCCAGTATATAGTCATAGTTGATACACCATATGCATTTATAGTGTTTTAGTTATACTAGACTCTTTAAAATCCTAGACTATATGGCCTTTAAACCACTTTGTATAGCAGTGTTCTTAAACCT
>CAYZRH010000003.1:60113-68150 GCA_964480805.1 uncultured Desulfurococcaceae archaeon | reverse complement strand
GGAAAAGACTGGAGAAGAGGAGGTTAAAAGTGGAGAGAAGAGTTTGTATGATAAACTAGTTGAGTTACTAGACACTATGTCTCCATGGGAGAAGAAGCCTTTGGTAAAAGCTGGACGTATAATTGTTGAGTTAGTAAAGCTTCCAGAGAGGAAGACACGTTCTGGTGTTGAACCAGAGAGACTTGTTATACATATTCGTAGAGAAGATGCTTTCCGTGGAATCTTTATCAAGGATCCAGAGGAACTAGATGATCTAAAGACAGCTATAACGGTGGAGAGGATCAAGGATATTGTAGAAACTATAGCAGAGATAAGCAGGAGTATGAAGAAGAAAGAGATACAGGAGTACGAGTTATAGAGAGAATAAAGAATATAATCCACACAAAACACCAATATAAACAATATAGAAGAGAGGAGCCGCCGTAGCTCAGCTGGTAGAGCGCCTCCCTGGTAAGGAGGAGGTCCCGGGTTCAAATCCCGGCGGCGGCTAGACACTATTATTGTTAAACTTATTTTAGGTGTTTAAGAGAAACCATTACTATATGAGGGTTTCAACTATGGTTTTACTTAGGATAGGCTGTTTAAGACCATTGAGGATTGCTGTGTGTGTAAGAGTAGTAGTAAGGATTAGGTATGGTGATAGAGTTCTTACATCTAGTGCTCTTGTTAATACTGGTTATGAGAGTGATGTTCCAGAGGTTCTATTACCAGTTAGAGCTAGTGAGAGACTTGGTTTATAGCCTAATCTACCAGGTAATGCTAGAGTTGAGACATGTGTTTCAGCATCTGGTATGTTGTGAGTATAGGTGGTTCTCAGAGTTTTTGTAAGTCTTTTATAGATGATGTAGAGAGATACTCTATAGAGGCGTACACTGTTTTATCAGGATACTCTGATGAAATACTGTTAAATGATAAACTAATTAGTAGACCAGGTATTGTTATAGAAGATGCTGGAAGAGGGTTATGGAGGTTAAAGAGTGAAGACATTATTAGAAAATCTGTTGAGAGAAGACAGATCTAGTGTATCTCAAACCACTACTTTCTAGTAGATAATGTTATACCAGCAAGATCTGGTGAAAAACGATATTAGCATATAGATCCCCTCTATACAATCTATCATTATAGTTAGCTCAAACTAACTAGCATGATAAGGCTATCTAATAATTAAGAGAGACTATTTTTATAAAATACTATTCTACTATAGAACGGTTTTCTAAGCTATAGATTATTTAATATGGAAGTATGGAAAATCATATAGCTAGTAACCAACTACTTACTACAACAAACGATTTTAACATATATCCATTTTAGTAATAAATATAATTATTTCAAACTTTGTCTAGTAGTTTAATTCAAAATCTATAACTACCTCTTTCTAGAAAAGTAATATACGAGAGTATACAGAACTAGGGGCAGAAACATTAATCTGTAGCTTTCTATATCATTCTATATTCTTTTATCTCTTTTAAGGCTATGAGGTAGGTTGAGGCGGTATAGTTTATAAACTAAGAAGAACTAGTAAATATATCGGTGACCGCTGAGCTCCCGAGGGGAGTAATGCTCCCGTAAGCGGCTCAGCGGAGACCGTGATGAACCAAACCGTGTCCGATACAGAACGATATAGTTTGATAGATGAAGACACGGTTTAGGTGAACGGTTCCCGAGTACTCTAGTTTACTATGGGGGAACCGGGGGGTGGGGATTGTCGTGAACCACCTCCTTAAACACTTCTATTCTTAACGTGGATATACTATCTCTCTGAACTGTGGTGAACCTGCAAGTACTTTGTAGTATTCTTTATTTCTTCCTGAACGTGCTTTAAAGACCATGTATGCCGCTAGATCTGCAAATTGTAGTAGCGGTTCTTCATGTGATTCTGAAACTTTATTGTAGTTATTAGATGGTAGTTTGGTCTCCATTTTAATTTAGGATTGTAGAAGTATCCTTGTCTCTGCATAGTCTCTAAGAGAAACTCTATATCTTTTTCACGTGATGTTCTATCGTGAACTACTATTGTCTTCCTAGACCCCTTTCTCTCTATTAACAACACTATTCTTGTAAAGAGGAAGCCGAGAGCTAGAAGCCTTATATTATAAAGCTTGTTTGTCTTATTAGCAAGTCTTCTTAACCTATTTTTATCAATTGTAACTACGATTATATCACATTTAGAGTCTCTAAGGATCTTGGCTATATCCATTAGTATCTCAGCTTTTATCTCTTCAGCCTTCCTTTGTGAAAGCTCTCTTAAAATACGAAATGACCCTTTAAAACCCGATATATCCTCCTTTTAATTCTCCCTTTCTCCCAGTGACTCTCTCATACACCTTAAAGAGCTCTCTAATTGTAAAACCATGACCATATTCTTTATCTAAAAGACTTGTATACTGGCTAATAAGTGGTTCACGTGACCTATCACTAACTATTATAGCAGCTTCAATAAATAATGCATACTTACGAGCAGCCTTCCCACTAGGCCATGTATCACTACCACTCTCATCAATATAGGTATAAAACAAGACTCTACTAGCCCTCCAACACCACTATATATGACAGAGCTCTAAACACACTCAACCTTTATTTACTGTAATATATCTAGTTAACCTATCATAATATATAGTTTAGACTACTATGTTGATTAAGTAGGATAACTAGAATATTGAAAAGCCCTTAGTTCCTCTAAAATACTATATTTTTAAGACATGTAGTTATAATTATGTAGATATTCCTTCTCTTAATAAGAAAATGCTTATTTACAACTATGTTTATACATTCCTAGAGTACTCCAGTAATACTCAGGGTTCTTAAAGTTTATTGTTAACTAGTTTTTGTAAATATAGTGTTTATGTCTTCCTCTAGTTCCTGTATAGTTTCTTCTCTAGTCTCTTCTATACTAGTTTCTATGGAGAGTGTTAGTGTTCTCCACCCTACACTTAGTAGTATTACTAGTATGAGGATGTTTCTAGTAAATGCTATAAGCTGTATTGGTGAATCAGGTGTCCATGGACTATACTTTAACGGTATACCTAGGAATGAGAGTGTCTTCCTAAGCTCCATTTCCTTAAACCAGTAGATCATTATAAGAGCGTTGCATAGGTCAGCTATGATATAGGTTACTAGTTCCTTTAGACTAGCTATAACTAGTAGTATAAACGGTGCTATAAGGAGGATCATTTGTGGTGAAAATACATAGTTTAGTAGTATTGTAAAGGATACTGCTAAACAAGCTTTACTAACAACGTATCTTGGCTCACTACTCCTCCATGGAAGAACTGCTATTATTGTTAAAGCAATTGCTATAGACATAAGTGCTAATATACGGTGGTAAGGACTCCATATATCACCCAATAGGTACATGTATATACAGTTTTCACAATACCATCCAGCATGGTGTTTTAAGAACTCTATAAAACCATTAGGGAATAACATGAATATAGCATATGGTGAAACACCTAGTGTAAAACCAGCAACATACCTATACAACCTATTGTATATGTGGGAGGAGTATAGTTCATAGCCTACTACAAGAGCTATAGATACTGGGAGTAGTTTAGCTGATACACTCAACCCTATCATTAAACCACTAGACAAATATCTTTTATCAACTAGAAGCCTTAATGATGATAGAGCGAAAGCTGTTGCCAGTAGATCCCAGTTATAGATAGAGTATACTATGAAACTAGGTAGTATTGGTAGAATGAGAAGCTTTAGATACTTATGGTTTGTATCTAGTCTATTTAATAACCTATAGTATTCTATAAACACCCATATAGCAGCTATAGACAAGACTATAGACTGTATAATATAGTGTATAGTTTCTCCAACCATTGTCTGCAACGGGTTTCCTCCAACCCATAGCCTCCCTAGAGAGAATACTGTATAGGTGGAGAGTATCCAGGTAAAACCAGTTATTGGAGGGTATTCAAACTTGTAATCTCTATAGGGTAGTGGGTATACATCCTCTCCATTACAGTATTTAAGTAGTAGTTCACGTTTAAACCATCTATCAAGATCCTTTGAACCAGATCTAGCTTTATCACATACACCAGTATTTCTAAATAATGGATTATATATTCCATCAACTATGTCAGTATATATGTTTTCATAAGGCTTCTTACCTCCAAATATTGTAGAGTATACGTCAGAGTTCATGTGTAGTAGGAATGATGAAGCTAGTGCTACTGCAAGCAATACTATAGACGATATTGTTATAATCTTATCTCTATCCAAATACTTGTCACCAGAAACACAGTTATTACCCGTGGTATATATTCTCTTAGACTGGTTTACCTAGAGACTGGCAGGTGTGGGTATGGAGTATACCAGGATGTTTAGAAATGCTGTACTACTAGCTATCATAGTGTTTGCTTGTATAAACTATTATCTCTTAGCACAAGCGTATACTGATGAAGAGGTTAAGCGTGGCGGTAAAGGCTATGTATCTGATGAAGTATGGTATGTTAGTAGTGCTAGAAACCTATTATACAAGATCTTTAATACAAAGCCTAGACTATATGGTAGACCAGCTGCTACAATAGTTTATGGAGAAAACGCTAATGTAACATATTCTCTACTACATAGACTAGCTTCTAAATATGGTGTAGAAATAGTTGATCCAAGGTATAATAAGCTCAAGAAAGCAGTATATGTTGAAGCAAACACTACAAATGCTATAGAGTCTTTTGCAAGAGAACTAGAGAACTATACAGTTGTTAAAACAGTCGTGTGGGGCTGGAGACTAGCTGATGCAGAGAATATACAGGAGTATCTTAATCTAGAACACCCACCACTAGTTAAGTACTTGATAGCAGTTTCTATGGTCACACTAGGTGACTATCCTACATACTGGAGAATACCATGCATAGCTGCTGGTATACTACTTGTACTGTTTAGCTACCTACTCGCTACTGAGGTAATGAAGGATGAGCTTGTAGCACTTATTGTAGCAGCAGCTGTTGCTGTAGAGCCTCTAACACGTGCTCTAGCATCTACTGCTCTCCTAGACATTTATGTTGCCTTGTTTAGTGTTTTAGCAGCCTACTTCCTTGTTAAGAAGAGGTATCTCTTATCTCTACTTATTATAGCACTTGGTGCTACAGCTAAATTTAATACATTGTTTATGCTCGTTCCATACCTATTTATTGTTGTAAGAGATTATCTCCGGAGGAAGGGTGGTAGACCAGATGCTCTAGTATATGGTACTGCATACTACTTCCTCGTAGTACTTCTCATAGTATTTGCTTTCCAAGTACTAGTTGCTACACCAATCATAGGCTACCTAGGACTATCTAAATGGCTAGACTACTCATTATTTGGTGCTATTAAATGGCATACATCTATAAAGTGTGTTGGAGCAGGCTGTCCACCAGCATCTAGTCCATGGGAGTGGTTTTTCGGCATAAATAGTTTCCCAATATACTTCTTCCCAGATGGACAGAGCATACATGCTCAGGGAATAAGCTTTTTCTGGACAATAACACTTGCTTATGCTATAGCTTTCCTACCAGCTTATAGGCTTTCTAGAAGTATTCGTTGGTGCCTAGTACTACTCTATGGACTGGTAGGTGGGTACTTGTTGTTATGGATTATAGGTGGTAGGACACAGTATAGCTTCTATTCTATACAAATACTACCCTTTGTATACATAACACTAGTTTCTATAACAAAAGATGTTGTCCTCAATAGGAGACTTGCTGTAAAGACACTGGACTTGTGGAAAAGCTTCTTTACATACATGTGGAGAGCTATACTAAAGATCATTCTTGTAGAGTAGAAGCTCCTTTAGAATCACTCTCTTCCACACTATAGACTATAAAACATTTACCATTACTCATACTACTAGATACTTTTCTACCAATAAACTCTTCTACAATACTCTCATAGAACCCGCACTCCATACCCCTAATAGGTGTTATCTCTACAATAGCTTTATCATCAACTCTTCTATATCTAGCAAATAAGCATAAACCTGTAACCTCTAGAATCTTTAATAAAGTCTCTAAACTTAAACCTATATCGCCAAGTAGTTCTCTATACTCTCTAACAAGATCCCTAGCTATACTAGACAGCCCTTCTCTACTAACTAGATTAGAGATTTTAGATAGAGTAGAGACTGGTATTAGAGAATATGTTTTAGCATTTATCTTTGGAGGATACATCCATGGATTAAATAGTATAGCTTCAGAACCCTTCTTAGGCTTAATTATCTCTATTAAGTCAATTTCTTCAAAATTACTGAGATCATTTATTAAATCCCATAACCTATCCTCTCTACTAGTGTTTATAAAGAATAACCCTATAGGCTGTTCTTCTGACAAGAATATATAGGATTCTAAAAGAGATGCTTCATCATGATCTACTAGATGGCCTAGAATGTTCTTAAGAGCTTTAGAACTACCAATAACTCTTAAACCATAAACTCTACCAACACCAATAGTATATAGTGGTTTTAGAGAAACTCTTTCAACACCAGGTGTTTCAATATAGTATGCTCTTTCAAAACCAGTTGTATAACCACTTATAACAGCCTTAACTATATCTGTAAGCCCGGGTCTAACCTCCCTCTCACTCAACTCTAAAAACCCTCATCTAAATAATATAGTATCTAGACCCCCATATACATAGCTATCTATACATAATCAAGAACTATGATTTTAAAGTAGTAATAAGAGGCGGTTCATAGTGTCTATAACTATTAAAAAACTATTAGAGCTTAGTTGGATAGATATCGTAGACTCTATAACAGGCTTTATTAAAGAGTATCTTATAAAAGCTAAAGCCAATGGATTTGTCATAGGCTTAAGTGGTGGAGTAGACTCATCAACAACTCTAGCACTAGCTGTTAAAGCTGTTGGTTCAGATAGAGTTTATGCAGTAATCATGCCTGATTCTAGAATAACTCCTAAGGAGGATGTAGAAGACGCAGAAGATGTTGCTAGAAGGTTTAATGTACCATATAGTATAGTCTATATAGACAAGATATATGATGTCTTCAAAAAGACGATACCATGGTTCAGCCTAGAAGACAATATAGCTAATGGAAATATCCGTGCTAGAACAAGAATGATCATACTATACTACTATGCTAATAGATACAACCACTTAGTACTAGGTACAAGTGATCGTAGCGAGATCCTTATAGGATATTTTACAAAGTATGGTGATGGAGCAGTAGATCTACTGCCACTTGGAGCACTCTATAAGACACAAGTTAGGAGGTTAGCACTAGAACTTGGTATACCAGAAAATATTGCTTATAAACCTAGTAGTCCAAGACTATGGCCTGGCCATGAAGCTGAAGAGGAGCTTGGTATGAGTTATGAAGAGATAGATCTTATTCTCTACAGTCTCTTCGATTTAGGCTTAGATCCCGGAGATGTTTCTAGAGAGACTGGTTTATCTATTGATAAAGTGTATAGGGTTTTAGATATGCATCGTAGAAGTAGGCATAAGAGATCGCTACCGCCTATACCGTGTATTCCCAGTATTAGAGAACCCGTTAGGGAGATCTAGTTTATTCTATTCTTATACTATAGTGTTTTTCACTATGTTTCATAATATATAGTTTCTTTACACCACGTGAGTATATCCATATTGATGTAAATGGCCTTGAGAGTATGTTTACTAGTGTTGAGTACTTTCTATCATTTACTACTAAGTCTAGTTTTTCTAAACTATAGCTTCTAAGACCCTCTACTATTAGTGATACACTTGTTTCTTCAACACGTATCTTTATATCAGGATTCTCTATAACAAGTACCTCTGCACCACCCCTACTCTCTCTAGACAAGATCTTTGATTCACTAAAGCCTAGTGTTAATGGAGTACCTATCTTTATAAGTGCACCCTCTACTTTGACAAGGGGGGTTTCATTATAGTTTATTTTAGCAACAAGTTTTGTTGGAGAAACCTCTATATACGCATCACCTACTCTATCCATATAGGCATGGTTTGACAAATACTCTCTACTACTAACAATAACTCTACCCTCCTTAACAAAGACACTGACCCGAGCTCTAGCAAGTCTTTTTAAACTAGATG
>CAYZRH010000003.1:0-60013 GCA_964480805.1 uncultured Desulfurococcaceae archaeon | reverse complement strand
AAAGTAAAATTATAAGTATATTATAAAAAGCCTGTATATAAGGAAAACCATTATTTTCTGGCTTTGTCTCTCTAAGTGAAGCATAGATGTTACTCAAAGCACTAGTTATTGGGAAAGGCTAGTGCCTTTACTAACACCTCCTCCATTAACACTAGTGATAGCTAGAGATTTCTTATAGACTACGCTTTAATACCATTCTTGTATTAGACAAAATACAGAGTCTAGCTATCATAGTTAAATCATGTGTGTTAGTGATGTAGTATGGAGAGATTTATAGCTATAGCAGACATTCATAATAGAACTTCTATGGTTAGAAAACTTTGTAGGAAGTCTATAGAATTAGGTATCGATACTATCGTTGTAGCTGGCGATATAACTCATTTTAATAGCTTAGATAGAGCTATGTCAATACTTTATAGTTTATTAAATACCTTTAAGAAGGTATTATTTATTCCAGGAAACTGTGATCCCGTAGAACTTCTTAATGTAGATAGAGTTTTTGATAACGTATTGAATATACATAATAGACTTATTAAACTAGATAATATGTTCTTCTATGGTATAGGAGGCTCTAACAAGACACCATTTAATACTTGGATAGAGTTTTCAGAAGAAGAGCTTAATGAATATTTATTAAAAGCATACAGTATACCATGTAATCAACTGGTTATGGTTACACATGCACCACCATATAATACACTAGATAAGACGTTTATAGGGTTAAGAGTTGGTGTTAAAGTATTTAAGAGATTTATTGAAGAACATGGTGCTAAACTATGGATTACAGGCCATGTACATGAAGCTAGAGGTGTTATAGAGTATAGCGGAACAAAAATCGTTAACCCAGGTGCTTTAAAGAATAAATACTACGCTCTAATAGAGATTGATGAAGACGTCATTGTTAAACTAAATAGATTATAGAGTTAGAGAATATCATCTACTACTTCTAATAGGTTTTTAGATACATATGTTGGTTTATAAGAGGATTTCTCAAGACACCTTGAATCCGTTATCCCGGTTAATACAAGTAGTGTATCGACACCAGCTCTGCTACCTAAAGCTATGTCAGTTTCTAAGCCATCACCTATAATCAATACTTCATCTCTAGATACACCATATTTTCTTAAAACGACATCTACTATCCATGTATTAGGCTTACCAGCTATAAAGTCTGGTTCACGTTTAAGAGCTGTTGATAAAGCAGATACTATTACTCCAGCACCCGGTTCCAAGTGATCGCCTACAGGATATACATGGTCAGTATTTGTTGCTATAAAGTATGCTCCCTTAAGTAGGTATTGTAGGGCTTTAGATAGTTTATCGTATGTTAGGTAACGGTCTAATCCAACAACTACATAGTCTGCATAATCCCTATCCACTATAACTGGTATGTTTTGTAGAATAAGTTCTTCAATGAGTCCGTTTTCTCCAATCACAAATGTGTCTCCAATACCTCTTTCAACAATATATAGTGCTGTTAAGTACCCACTATTATATACATTGTCTCTAGAAGCGTTTAAACCAAGATTTCTTATCCTTCTAGCATATTCTCTTCTAGACTTACTAGAGTTGTTTGACATGTATACTATCCTATACCCTCTCTTCTCAAACTCTTTTAAAGCACTTACATTATCCTCTAATACTTCTGTACCCCTCCATAAGACACCGTCTAAATCAACTAGTAATAGTCTATACTTCTTCAACACAGTCACGCTCTAATCCTACTAATTAATTTCTCAATAAATTCGTCAACGTTTTTAGAGAATATAAACAATCCCCTGGGGCTCTCAAGTACATAAGTACAATTCCAAAATAGAGCGTCTTTAGAATAGACTATTTTAGCATAAACGTAGTCTCTTCTACCACTTATACATACTATGTATCCATCACCATGGTCTCCTATAGCAACTATCATGTAGTATCCATTCTGCCTCTCCTTAAACACTCTACTAAATAACTTCTTAAACTCATTACACACTCTATCTAACAATACATCAACATCTATCATTATAGTACACCCATAGCCTCTAGTACAAGTATTAGTAGTGGAGTAAGCAGCCCATAGCCTATCTGTAGATACACAGCTTTATGATAGACTCTCCCAAGTAAGTCTAGCAACTTCCAAGCACTCTCCCCCATAACCTTTAACTTAGTCTTAAATACACTATATTTTAAGTAATTGTTTTCAAGACTACTTAGGGCTTCTTTAGACAGATAATTTATAGCTTCCAATAGCTCATTGCTATAATGTACTGGTATATAGATAGCTTTTGACAATATACCAGTAGCTGTATGTTCATCATTTGTAACAACTTCTACGTAGTCGTATCCATTACCCTCCATAGCCTCTATAATCCTCTCTCTTAAACCATAGACCATGTTATTACCTGGTATGTAGACTATACCTACTCTCTTACCATAGACATTTATTGCTAGTATAGACACACCATCTATAGCTCCTAGTGTATTTTCTAGTCTATCTATGGACTTCATTGAAACTCTATAGTCTCTTGTATAATTGTTGTGTCTAGGATATTCTTTAACAATAATGTCTACTAGCTTATATAGTTCATTAGGGTCTATAATAGCCTTGTTTTCACAATTATGTGAGTCTACAAGTAGTAGTGGAGGTATATTGTGTTCTCTAGAAACACTATATGCGTATTCTTGAACACTATACGGTATATCGTCAATCCCCTTACCCGGTCTAGATAAGAAGACTAGTGTTATATGAGAGAATGGTATTATAAGTGCTTCCCAATCTCTATAGTATACTTTATATGGTTCACCTAGTCCTATATAGACTCCCTTATCTTTCCTAGTAATCTCTACATAATGTTTTGCTAGCTCTATAGAGTCTCTTTGTGTAACAAGGTTTCTGTCATGACTACCCATTCCATGCAGTATAAGGGCTTCTACACCCTCTCCTCTAAGCATTCTCCTAAGTATTCTTGGAAACATACTACTACCAGTATTAGAGAATGGCCCATAGTGTATGTCTGGATGTATTATGGCTAGTTTAGAACCATATATTATGTGTCCAGTAACGCTCTTCTCTACTGATAAGTTAGTGAATACATTCTCTATATCAAGTCTCTTGTCCAGCCAATTGTATAGGAATAGGCTTCCAAGTGTTACAGAGTTGTATGTGTCAACTCTATACATGCTTAAGATATAGTATATTGTGAGGCCAATGGTTAAGACTAATGCTATAGCATACACTATCGGCTCTATATAGGCTGTTCCATAGTATAGTGTTAAAGCTATAGCTAGTATTGATGAATACGATATAGCGGAAGCTATTGTTTTAAATGAAAATCCATGTGCTCCTATTATTAGTGCTATGAGTATAGGTTGTGATAGAAGTGTTGACGTAAGAGCTGGTTTTTCTATTCTAAGTATGGTTGATATTATTGTCCAGAATAGATATATTGATGAGTATATAAGAAGTAGTCCTAGAAACCTCTTAGTGTTTAGTAGTGGACTAGATAGAGTGTACAGTATTATTGTATAGAATGTTATTGATAGAACTAGTGATACTATATAGTCTGTATAGGAGACACCTACTTCTCTATAAACTATATACGCTAGTGTTAGAACTAGAGTGTTTAGTACTACTAGGTATTTCTTACTTGGTAGAGCGAATAGTACGTTGTAGTATCTATGTAGGTCTGTACTACTATCCATTACTAGTACCTTAGACTTATTCATAGACAGATGCTATTGTCTAGTCATTAGCTGTAGAGGAAATAAACGTTACTTTGATCTATGTGTATAGTATAGTGCTAGTACAAAGACTACTAGTGATACACCTATAGCTACATTCCTCCATATAAGTGATGGCTGTGTAGCAAGGACTATACCATAGTATATCATTATAGATCCTAGGACAGCCATAGCGGCTTCTATAATCTTTTCAGCAAGCACATAGGCTATACCAATAGACAATAGTATAACCAGTACTAGAGCAACTAACCCTAGCCCGAGAGCAGATGCTATAACTATACCAGCTATAAAGCCTATAGCTAGAGCAATAGCTAGTTTAACAAGAAACCATCCAAGGAAAGCACCTACAATAAAACCCATGAGAACAATAATAGCTGTAGTGACTGGTTCAACACTTAGATAGTGTGTAGAAAGCCAGTACAATGCAAAAGCTAGTACGCCTCCAGCAACAATCATTACAATAGCCTTTAACAACTTCTTACCAACAAAAGCAGTTATAAAACCACCAATAATGAGAGCAACTGGTATAAGCCAACTAGTGTCAGCCATACAGCATCCACAAAGTGAAACAATGTATAGAAGAAACTAAAAAATCTAGTGTATAAACAATGGGCCCGGGGGGATTTGAACCCCCGACCTCCCGGTTATCAGCCGGGCGCTCCACCAGGCTGAGCTACGGGCCCCTATATCCATAGTCCTATTAATACATATTAGGTTATATAGCTTTTCTATAAGAGTTTCTATAGACATTGATTTATCCATATAACCACCATAGTATGTTGTTATATGGTTTATTTTATAAAGCTTATACAGTTATTTTTAAATGCTAGTATTCTACTTATCTAGTTTCCTCAACCTACTTATCCCACTTAGTCTAATTCTCTGTAGTGTTTCAGCATCTACTTCTCTACCTCTATAGTCTACTAGATCTTTCTCTAGATCATATTCTGTATATACACCTTTATTGTTTAACTTATTATTAGCTTCTTCTAGAGAATGAGTGTTGTCAACAAGTTTTGCTAGTGGAGATAATTTATAGACTACTCTAGTATCTAGGTAGAACATTATTGTCTGTAGTGGTGTAACTAGAGTCTTCCTACTACCAGATCTTAGTAGTAGTTCTCCATAGTATCCACGATAGGCTATTAATGGTATCCTACTTGCTTCACTAACAGCTTCTTCTAACAGCTTTTCTAGAAGAACTGCCTCATACCTTGTAAGACCTCTAGCTGTTAAATAGCCTCCACTACGTGCTATATAGGCTATTCTAGACAACAAGTAGTCTGGATCAAGTTCTCCATCACAACCAATTCCATGGACAACTAGTATAGAGTGGTCTAGTTTAGAGAAAGCTGCTAAACACATAGAGTCTGCTAGAGGACTCCAAAGATCGTCTTCAAGACCTGTAGCTAGTACATCACCACCTACATCAACAGCCATATATGCTTCAACACCAAGCAAGTCTGTAAGTTCAGACAACCCCCTCCATAAGCCATTAACCCCTCTCCATAGATCAACTACATAGACTTCTCTACCAACAACCTTCGATACTCTAGAGACTTGTGGAGTAAAAACACTAGAGCGAACTACATAACTATCCCTATCTACAACAACAATATAGTCTCCTATAAAACGGGCTTCCCTAAAACAATTAAAAGGTATAGGGCCAGGCTCAGGATCAACAACAAACCTCTCCCAAGCAATAGAGCCAATGTAAGTCTCTACACCAACTCTCCTAAGACCAAAGGCTATCATAGTAGCAGAAACAACATCACCCCCACCACCAATACCAAAAACGAGTATAGATTTTGGATTAAAACCGAACAAGTCTTCAAGAACAATAACCAAACCACTAACACCAAATTAGTAGAATATTAGAAGAGAGAAAGAAAAACTCTAACCCTCAATAAGAAGTGCTCATCACTAAACACTCAGATTATCCGCTGACTATCATTGGGTAGAGGATATGGCTGGAGTCAATGCTACAATGGATCATCACAGTTCAGACCGCCCGTCGCCTCCATCCTCCAGCCAAGTATAGATTATGTAAAACCTATTTATTAAACCTTAAACAATTCTAGATTAACTAGATAGTAGTGTGGGCCGGTAGCTTAGCCTGGAAAAGCGCTGCCCTCGCACGGCAGTGATCCCGGGTTCAAATCCCGGCCGGTCCACTATTCCCTCTCTATAACTCTCTGTATTTTAGAATAGAGTTGTTGATAGTATTTTAGTAGTATATGTTTATTAAAAAATAGGGAAACTATTTTCTACGTTTAAGTATTTCTTCTTTAAGTATTTCTGATAGGAAGCGTATTACTTTTACTAAGTCTTCGTTCTTTCTTACATAGAATGCTTTCTGTTTATTCCCTCTCCAAAACTGTTTTAGTTCTTCAGGCATTCTTGTTTCAATAACTTTTACTGAAAGTATTTTTGGTGGAAGTACTTTCCATGCTAGTCTCTTCTTACCAGCAAGTACTCTTACAGCTATGCTAAGCCTTTGAACCATACTCTCCACCCCTATAATAAATTGTCTATTCTAGTAATATATGAATATTAATACAGAAGCCAGTGCTTGACTACTTTGAACCTAGTCCACTACATAGATAACCATGGATACTATACTTTACTCTAGATACATTAAGCACTATGTAAGAGGACAAGAGTATGTTTCACTATACTCCCCCCTATTTATAAAAGAGCTTATTGATAGGGAAAGAACCTTGAGAAGGAAGTGTTTTAATGCAACAATAGATCTACATAGACTGGGTAGAAGACTTCTTGAAAGTAATAGGTCTTTTATACGTGTAGAAGAGATAGCTTACGAGTTCGGGATCAGCCATTATAGTGCTGGTAAGTTGTTAGCAGCATTATCTAGACTAGGTTATGTAGAGAAGTGGAGTAATGGTTTATACCGTATAGTTAGAAGGAGTAGATATGCTAGAACACTACTATATAGAGTTACTCTATAGAGAGTCTAGACAGCTTACACCATATACTTAGCTATTAGACCTATTGTATAGAGTACTATGTTTGTTGATACAAAACCCATCATACCAACTCTTACAACACTACCACGTAGTTCTCCCAAACCAGTTGACACCAGTATTCCTTCATCTACTTTAATACTTCTAACAATTTCTTGAACACCAACCTTAACCTTAATCACTGCTACTCCATGCAACCTATAGTATGGATCTTCTATAAGAGGCTGTTTTTAGTTTGTTAATACTTTAATGGATTTTTAATTACATTAGGTGTGTTGATGCTGTGTGTCTGTCTAATCTATATCTCATAATTGTTGGGTTAAGATTTATAACCTTAGAAGCTTATAAGTTTATTCGGTTACCATAGGTTTCCAAGAGCCGTAGGGCTGCGAACTCCTAGGTAACTAGGAGTGAGTCTCTACGGTGAGGGGGTCTACGGGAAGCGTGATGAACCGCCTACCGTAATTAGAAGTGATTAAAAATAGAGAAAAGCCACGGTAGACGGAGAACGCTCTAAACCATGTTCTCTAATACGTTTATAGACAGCTAACATTCTATCTCTATATAGTCCTACATACAGTAGACTGGAATAAGTACTTTAGATTCTGTACCACCAACTATGTTCATAATACCGTGATGACCGTCTACCGTAATTAAAAGTATTCAAAAGTAACAAAAAGTAACGGTAGATGGGGAACGCTGCTAGCTATACTCTACACTAATAATAAATAAACTATACCTATCGTTAACTAATGGAAATATCTTTCTACATACAAATCTATTAAATGGTTATATATTGAAAACAAGATCTTAGTAACTTTTATAATAATCTATATAACTAGGTCTAAGTCTTTAACTAGTACCCTTTCATCAACTATGTAGTTATACTCTCTTTCAACAACAACTTCTCCATTCAATACAATAATGTCTGGAGGATAACCTCTAAAAACAATAGATAAGGGGTCATTTCTAAGTAAAGGTGTTTTAAGGTCTCTTAAATCATATACTAGAATATCTGCTATAACGTTTTTCTCAATAAAACCACTCCCTAGTTTCAATAATCTATACCCACTAGTTAGTAGTTTAAAAACTTGCTTTGGAGAAACCCCTTTAGCACTTAATCTATGGTATACTAGATACGGTATTGTTGTATATTCTATATATAATAGACTACATGATTGAGACGCATTATCTTCACTACATACGTCATCCATACCTATACAAGTAACATCTTCACCACAAACCTCTAAGTCACCATCTAATATAATAAATTCTATATTCTTAAAACTACTGTATTTACGATAATAGTCTATACTATCTCTATCCAACACTATACCTGCTTTTAGATTAGTTGTTCTTAAAACTTGTATAATCCTATCTATATATGCTGGACTATCAAATATTATAGGATACGTTAAACCATGCCTTATAGACTCTATTAAAGATGCTTTAATATATTTTTCAACATTCTCTCTAACCCCTTCTCTAATATAGGAGCATCTATAGGGGTATGTTGATGGCTTTATAGCATAGCTGAATCCATAGAATGCTATAGCTTTATATTCAAAGTCATATACTAGTTCTGATAACTCATATTCAGGCCTAGGCTCTAGTCCATAGTCTTTCATAACTCCATCTTCTACATATATGAAGCCTTTAGATAAGCCGTTGACTGTGTACATGTATATGTTTTTAAACAATACTCTAGGTGTTTTTTCAAAACCCATTAAACTAGTACCTCATACCATATCTGTTAAAATACGTTATAGTGTTTAAGGGTTTAGGTGGTTTAACAGGGTATTTGTGTTCAGCTTCACCAATAGCTATTAATGAATGTAGATAGTAGTCTACAGGTACTCCCAGTATACCTCTAACAACAGAGTTGTTTCCGAGAAAGACGTAGTAGACACTATAGCCTGCTAATGATGCTGAAGCCATTATATAGGATGCTAGTGAGCCTCCATCAGATAGATGGCTATCAGGTGATATAAGCGGGTTCGTAACTATAGCTACTAATACTGGTGCTTTAACAAGAACCCTCCCCTCTGGTAGTACAGAAGCTATCTTACTAACAACCACTGGATCGTCTATAACAACTAGGCTCCATGGCTGTCTACCCTTACTACTTGGAGCCCATCTGGCAAGTTCTAGTATCTTCACTATCTCTCCACGTGGTATCTTCTTATCTGAAAATCTTGTTGCAAAGCTTATTCCTGCTAAAACAACTCTTCCAACATCATAGCTTAACTGCTTCAAACTAAAGACCCCTCTAAAGCGGTAGTACCCCTTATCTAGTCTGGGTGGATACGTTGTCTAAAGTATTATTCTGTTATGGTCATTAATAATATATACTTCACCACAGAATAGATTATATACTTGGTGCAGAGACCTTGTATGGATGGACTGGGCGTCTTCTAAGAATAGACCTTTCTAAAAAGAAGTACTCTATACAAAAGATTGGCCCAGAGACCTTGGGGATGTTTATTGGTGGTAGAGGGTTAGCTGTAAAGATACTATGGGATGAACTACCAGTTGGAGTAGACCCGTTCTCACCATATAATAAACTAGTTATAGCAGCAGGCCCTCTAAGTGGGTTGCCTGCACCATCATCTGGTAAACTAGTTGTTGCTAGTAAGAGCCCATTAACAGGAGGCTATGGCGACGGCAATATTGGTACACAAGCCAGTATACAACTACGTCGTGCAGGCTATGATGCACTAGTTATTGAGGGTAGAGCTGGGAAGCCTACATACCTCTATATTGAGGATGATAAGGTAGAGTTTGTTGACGCAGATGAGCTATGGGGTCTTGACACATTTGAGACAGAAGATAAGCTTGTTAAAGAACACGGTAGAGATGCTGGTGTACTAGTTATAGGACCTGGTGGTGAAAACCTTGTACGCTATGCTACAATAATCTCTATGAAGGGGCGTAGTGGTGGAAGACCCGGTATTGGCGCTGTTATGGGTAGTAAATTGTTGAAAGCACTTGTTATACGTGGTACACGTGGGTATCCAGAACTTGCTAGTCCTAAAGAGTTTAATGAGACTTCTAAGAAGGCTTTTGAGGACATAAGGAGTGCTGAAAACTATGAATTCTGGATACGCCAGGGTACTATGGCTACTGTTGAGTGGGCTCAAACACATAGTGTATTGCCTACACAGAACTTCCGTGAAGGATTATTTGATGAATACATGGGGATTAGTGGATCTACTATGGAGAAGATGAAAGTTGAGAGACGTGGCTGTCCAGTATGTAACATGCAGTGTGGTAACGTTGTACTAGATGTTGATGGCGAGAAGAGCGAGCTTGACTACGAGAACGTCGGTATGCTTGGAAGCAATATAATGCTCGGCGATCTAAGGAAGGTTGCTTGTTTAAACAAGTTGTGTGACAAACTAGGTGTAGACACTATATCAATGGGTAGCTCTATAGCGTTCCTTATGGAAGCTAGTGAGAAAAAGCTTATACCAGAAAAGATCGAGTGGGGGGATTTTGAAGCAGCTAAGCAGCTGATCATGGATACAGCTTACCGTAGAGGTGTTGGAGCACTAGCTGCTGAAGGAGTTATGAGGATGAGCCGCTACCTAAGAGGAGGATCGGATGTATGGGCTATGCATGTTAAGGGGTTGGAGATAACAGCTTATGATTGCCATGCCGCACCCGGTATGGCTTTAGCATATGGTACATCACCTATTGGTGCACACCACAAGGATGCATGGCTTATTGGTCTTGAAGTTAGAATGGATAGGAGTAGCTATGGTGTTGAGAAAGTTGAGAAGCTTATTGAATGGCAGAGGATTCGTGGCGGTATATTTGAGTCTCTAACAACATGCCGTCTACCATGGATCGAGCTTGGCCTTAGTATAGAGTATTATCCAAAGCTAGTAACATACGCTACTGGTGTCACATACACACTCAACGATCTATTCATGGTAGCTGACAGGATCTATGCTTTAATCCGTGCATTCTGGGTTAGAGAGTATGGTGGGTGGACAAAGTTTATGGACTACCCGCCTATGAGGTGGTTTATAGAGCCATTAACCAAGGGACCCTATAGAGGTTCTAAACTAGATCTTAGCAAATATGATGAAATGCTTAAAAACTACTATAGACTACGTGGATGGAGTATGGATGGCGTACCTACTAGAGAGACTTTAAAGAAGCTAAGACTAGACTTTGTAACTCCAGTCCTTGAGAAATTAGCTAGTATCTAAACAGTTTTTAACACATTTTTGTCTATGGTAATACTAAGTTATTAGTAGATGGTGTACTAGGCCCATGACTTTATGTAAAAGTGTTAGATTTAAGGGAGTTGTTGTAAGCGGTGTTGGTAGAGGCTCTTACTATGTTAGACTATATCGTGATCTTTTTAAGAAATGCTTAAACATAGATCCTTATCCTGGAACACTAAATATTGATTTAGGTCTAGACGCTTCTTTTCTATGGAATAGTTTTAAACCATATGTGATAAAGCCTTTGAGGAAAGAGTTAAGCCTTGTATATGTATTGCCAGCTTGTGTAAATAATGTTAGAGGCTTTATTGTACGTTCTCTAAAAACTGTTCATGGATGGAATATAGTAGAGGTTATTGCAGAGTATTGTCTAAGAGAAATGCTTAAGCTAAAGGATGGTGATGTTATAGAAGTTGTTGTCTATAGTGGTGAATGTATAAGCAATTATACACGATAACCATATAGGTATAAAATTGATATATTAACTAATACATACTAGTACATAGCATAAGACAACCCCTAAAAATCTATGGTGACACCTAGGAAATGTCTGGTATAGCACGTATGTGGACTCTTGAAGAATTAAGAAAACTTGTAGAATTAGCTGATAAGACTTTTGAAAAAGCTAATGAACTAGCTGAGAAACATGGTAAGAAGATCTATGAGGGCTTAATGAGCGTATTATCGTTTAAGGGATCTTCTGAGGCAGCCGCTAAGTTTGTTACCATACAATGGCGTAACGGTGTTCCCATAGCTGTTTTAACTGATGATAACCTATGGGTTGTTAATAAAGACCTTGTCACAGCATTGATTAAGACTATAGATGTCAATGTAGATCTCTCACAAATCTTTAGAGAAGCTAAACCTGATCCTAAAAGGTTTATTGGTTCATCTAGATTATCTATACCTAGTGGTTGGGGTGAGATAGCCTCATTCTATATAATGAACACGCCCATGCCTAAAATGCGTGTTATTATCTATATACTGCATTTCTCAATATACATACGTACATTTCTAACAGCAACTATCTCTGAAGTATATACTGCTAGTGAAGACTTCTTAAACCTTATAGACGCTATTGATACTAAGAAAGGTGCTATAGAGTTTCTTACTAGACTATTTAGAAGACGCTATATACCAGAGGATCAGTATGCTCTTGGACTAGACATTATTGAAAGAAGAAGGGAGTTGCATGTAGAGAATTTTAGAGATCTATTGGAAGAAGAGGAAGCTAGACAGTATATGGCCAACCTCATCTCTAGTGGTGTGCATGGAATAGTTCTTAAACTACAGGATGTTATTAGAAGATATAATAACAAGCCCATTCCTAGGCAAGAGATTCTTATGATTGTTGGTGAACTATATTCTATAATATCTAATTTAGAGACAATGTTGAGTACTTATAAGAATATACTTAATAAATTAAATAGTGTTTTAATGACTACGGGTGAAAGAACTACATCAGATAAGATACGTAAAGTTATAGAAGATATAATTACTATGCGTTAAAGCTATAGTTGCTAACCTGAAACTCTATATGGACACAATTTATTGAATATACAATACCTACACTCCCAATCCCATCTAGGATGCTTACTATCATTAACTACTTCTTCTACAAACTTTTCTAAATTAACTTCTTGAAACATTACCGTATACTCTATAAGTCTATCCGGTGTAATGTATATGAGGACACCTTGTCTAGCCTTTAGTATGTTTAAATAGATGAGTAACTGCATAATATGGTGTTCATGCGGTACTCCTTGACCGCTACGAGCAGTCTTAATCTCTACAACTTCTCCAGTATCTTCTCTCCAAGCATCAACTCTACCCTTAACAACATACTCTACATCATTAACAGCAACTGTCTTCTCTATAGGATACTCTATCTCAAAACCGTGATCCCTAAGTATGTTTTCAAGACCCCTATGTACAAGACCCCCAAGTATAGCTACTGGTTCAAAAGAAAACACTAGTTCTGGAAACTTTATTCTAAACCAGAATCTATGGCTACAGCTAACAAGGTCTGTCACATAGAGTATTTTTGGATTACTCATGTCCTCTAACCTATCCATATACTCTTTCCTACGCTCATTATAGAGTAGCTCTACCAGCTTACTTGACGAAACTATATTGTATGCAGACACCTCATTTATCTCCATACACTCCCCCAGCTATCTAAGTAAGTATTCCTAAGAGTAATTAAAGGATATTGTCTCTAAAACAATACTATACTATAAGTCTAGGAGTAGCTCTAAATAGGTTTTCTCAATAATTTCATATTTAAATGGAATGCTCTCAATCTCTTTAATAATAAGGTCTTTAGAGCCCTCTATTTCAATAAATAATCCTAGTTTATGAACAAGGTCTATGGATAGTGTTAAACCGTTCTTTCTATACACTCTTCTATCTTTCCTAATTACAGCTACCTCTCTAAAACCCAGTCTCTCCAAGATCTGTAGTAAGATCATGCATTGTTTTCTAGAAGCTATATCTATCTCAAGCTCTTCTCTAGACTTTACACCAGCTTCCACTCTACGGGGACCTTTATAAGTTAGAATACAATACTTGTCTACTCTATGCTCATGTATCTTTTCTAGAAACCTAAGTCTTAGAGCTTCATCAGTTTCTCTAAAATCTCTACATGGATGATTATAGTAGTGGTCTTCCTCAATACTTCTGTATAAAAACGTGTATCCACTATCCTCAACACATTTGACTACCCTATCTAGACTTGTATATGGTTTAATCTTTATCTCTGCTTCAATCAATTCAATACACTTCAATATAGATAATTCTATGGAGGTTTTATAAAAATGGAGGTTTTACTCTTCTAGACTATGTAGCTTAGCTGTTCTATATCATTTAATTCTCCAGTATCTACTTATTATACTTAGTGTTTGAGATAAATACTCTAGAGCTCTACTCTTTATTAATGGTAAAGTTTTTGTAAAACGGTCTCTCACAGGGTCTTTTTCACTTAATAAACCTGCTAGAAAAGATGGAAAACCCCTCTCTAACCCAACTACATACCCACCTTCTAGTGTCACTAGTAGTGGTTTACCTAGATTGTTAAGCATTCTCCCTAGGTTATAGAATGATTTTGAAGAATAGCGAAGCTCTGTTAAACCATCATCCTTATATCCATCAAAACCAGCTGATACAAGAACTATCTCTGGATCAAATATTTTAATCAACCCATAGACTTTATTGAGAATATCTTCTAAACAGTCATCACCAGCCATTGGCGGTAGGATAAAGTTTATAGAATAACCCTCACCCCTCCCTTCACCAACTTGTTCTGGATAACCAGTGAAGGGGTAGAGTGTTGATGGCTCTTGGTGTATGTCTATATGTAGCACACGATCCTCTCTATAGAATATCTCTTGAGTACCATTACCGTGGTGAGCATCAAAATCTAGTATAACTATAGATGACACACCTTGTTCTAGAAGATATTTGGCAGCACCAGCAATGTTATTGAATATACAGAAACCCTGTGTTGGAGCACCCATAGCCTTACCCTCTCTACCAACATGGTGTCCAGGCGGTCTAGTTAGTACTATATAGGCTTCTCCTTTCTCATAAGCTTCTAAAGCATATTTCATGGATGAACCATAAGCATATAGTGCTGTTTCAAAAGTGTTTTTAGAAACATACGTATCTGGATCTACTTCTGCTGGTGCTTTAGAGGATAGCTCTTCAATATAGTCTACATAGCCTTTTACATGGACTTTAAGTAGATCTTCTTTACAGGCTTTTATAGGTTTAAGCCATTCAACTCTATTCTTAAGACCATGCCTTAGTATAGCTGATAAAAGCTTCCTTAACCTACTAGGACTTTCTGGATGAGGTCTCCAGGGTTTATGCCCTTCCTCAAACATACTTCCATAGACAATGCTTGTTTTCATAACCTATTTCCTCCAAACTCCATATCTATAACTGTTTATACATTGATTAGGCTGGTTTTATTAAAGAATACTGTAAATACTATTAAGTCTTAGGTATAGATGCGTGACCTAGGGTGGGAAAGAGTTTTGTACTTGTATATTCTTTAGAGAACTAGTGTATTCAACTATGAGGATATTAATTAAAATACCTTTAGAAATAATCTAAATATGTGTAAAGTACTACATGTTTAACAGTAGAAGATGGAGAGATCGGGATGATAGAGGGAGCGTGGCTAGTCTTCTGTGGATTTATTGATGGGGGTTAAGGTGCCTGGTCTAGGATATAAGATTAAGAAGAATTTAGAGGTATTTGGTCCATATTATATAAGGATTCTAATAGCTAGTATACTGTTAATGGTTGTTGGCTCAATAATATTTACAATAGGTCTACATATGGTAAACTATAGACTTGCTCTACCATTCTTTAACATAGGGGAGCTTTCTAGTTATACAGTATACTATCCAGCAGACCATATTATTGAACATCCTACACTACTAGGGGGTACTATAATTCTAGATAAGGAGATCAGACTGGGGAGCCGGGGTATAGCTATAATAAATGCTGAAGTATATACTAGAGACTATACTGCTGTAATAGTGATACGCGATTCTAAAACAGATGCTTTAATAAATAGTGTAGTGGTCCATAAGAAGCTAGACAACTACAACTTAACACTATATCCTGGAACATACAAGGTCTACATACATACAGACCCTATACTAGGACTAGGCAACATGACAATAGATATCAAAGTATATGCTTCACGTGAGAAAGTAGAACTAATAATTGCTAGATGGCTACAGATACTCGGCTTAATATTCATGGGTTTAGGATTAGTAGTCTTCGGCTTATCCTATGAACTCGCCCGTAGAGAGGCTGAAGCAGACTACATGGTTCCTCCAAAAGAGATTAGAGAAGTTATTGCTAGAGAGAGCTATATAAGACTACTCTCTTCTAAAACAAGGTACTCCCCGCCCAAGGAGTTTGAAGTAGAGGAAGAGGAGTAGAAATATAGGCTCCTCTCTAATTTGTTAAATATTACTACCTATAACGATTTTTACCACTACATACTTGTACATAATAATAGAGTAATGCTATAGATACTAGTGTATGGTGGAGGAAGTGTCTTCACTACTGAGAATACGCCCTACAAAAATAGAGTTGATAAGACTTAGGAGAAGGCTTAAACTAGCTAGGAAAGTACATAAAATACTTCGTGAGAGACTAACAATCCTTGTTAACGAGTTTCTTATTAGAGTGCGTGATGCTTATAGACTTAGAGTAGAGTCCTATAAGAGACTGGCAGAGCTTTATAGGAGAGCATCTATACTATATAGTGTTTATGGAGAGAACTTGTTTAGATACTATGAGAGCTTCTTAAGTGAGAGTGCTAAAACAGTTGTTGGTGAAGAGAATATTGCTGGCGTTAAGACTCTTAGTACAAGGTTTATTGAGCCAGAGTTTGTTGAAAACAAGTTGTTTCCAGAACTAAACGAGTTTAGAGAAGGTGTTAAAGAACTTGTTAATACATTGATCGAGCTTGGATGTGCTGAAGAAGCACTTAGATCCCTTGGTATAAATATACTACGTACTAAGAGAAAGGTTAATGCTTTAGAATACATGCTTATACCACAGATCATTAATACTATAAGGTATTTGAGAATGAAGTTTGAAGAGAGGGAGAGAGAGGAGAAAGCTAGATTAAAACGTGTTAAAATAGTATTGTCACGTAGGAGAGGAGGTTAGTCTAGTGGTTTATGAAGAGACTATCTTGAAAGCTCTTGAGAACGAGTTAAGGATTATTAACAAGCATCTACCTTATAGAAGGCTTTCTCTAAAAAAGCTTTTGTCTATGGAGATACCGTATATAGTGTTGAGAGATGGTACAAGACACCTCTTTCGTAGAAAAGAGCTGCTCATGCTTAAAGAACTTGTTGATAGTAGTGAGTTAGATAAACTACTTATACCAATAATTATTGAAATAAACCCATCCTATGGCGAAGGATCTGCTATTATAAGGGATCCTTTGGCTGCTAAAGTTGTTTCAAAAATCCTAGATATAGAGTATAGAGGGTCTCCATTAATCCTTTATAGACCACAATTATTTGAGTTAAGAAGTGTTCTTAGAACAACTACAACAATAATGTTTATACCTGGTTGATCTTGATGAGCCATTATTATGTAGGAGTAGCTGCTTCTAGTGAGAAGCCGGGTGATAAGCTAGTTAGGTATACTAGAGAGTTTATTGACACTTTAAGTGGTTTAGAGGATAGGATACGGTTTGTAATTGGTGGATACTGGGGTTTAATGGAGTTTATAGCTGATTACGCTTCTTCTAAAGGTTTCTATGTAGTAATGGTTCTCCCAGATGAACCTCGTGTAGAGCCTCCACGTAGAGATAGGTTCTTTATATTAAGGACTGAGCTTGGCTACCGTAGTCGTAGTGTTGTTCTTGTTAAGACAAGCGATGTTCTTGTATGTATGGGTGGTCGTATAGGCTCCATTATTGAAGTAGTGTTAGCATATAGTTTTGGTAAACCAGTCATTGTATTAAAGGATACTGGTTTAGATACTGATAGACTATACAGTGCATTCCCATATACTATAGACTCTAGATTGTTGAGTAGACTATACTATGTAGGTAATGGTGTTGAAGCAGCTGTTAAGGTTAGAGAGGTACTTATGGAGTAGAATCTATGTGTAGAAACAAGCTTTATTCAATGCTTTAACAAGTTCTTCTACATCAACTTGTTTTAGCCTAACAATAGCTAGGTTAGGGTGGCCAGCAACGTCTTCAGCGAATCCTTCAGCAATCAAGTACTTAGCTATACGATAGGCTATACCACTACTAGCTTTTATAACAAGAAGGTCGTAGCCTCGGTTAGTAGTGAATAATACTGCTACTGGAGACTTTAGTATATGTGCTATCTTTGAAGCAAGAGCTGTAGCACCACGCTTCCTCCAAACACGGCGTGCATCAATAAACTTTATGTAACCAGCTTTTCTAGCTGTGAGAGCGAGGTCCATAGCAATATCTTTAAGCTCCTTATCCCTTTCTTCAACAGCTTTCTTAATCTTATCTAAAACCCTCTTATTTAAGGGCATCTGTATAGGCATGGGGTTGCTAAGCCATTTAACAAGCTCAACCCATATCTTCTCATCACGTTTAACAGTTAGTGCTTTAGAGAATAGTGATGCTAGTTCAAACAACTTCATATACTTTTCTGGAACTCTTAAACCACGATCCATATAGGATATTGTTTCTACAAACATTTTAAGTCTACTAGGAATATGTATGTTCTTCTCTAGGAGTATCTTATAGACGATCATTGATGTAGGTTCGTGGGCTAGATGGAGTTCGTCAACAATTTCCTTAAGCTTCTTCTCATTATTTAGTGAGGATATATGGTGATCTATAAACACTATCTTTTCTACACTATAGTGTTCTTTTAGAATACGGAATATGTTCTCCATTCTAGGGATATATGGAATGTCTAGAAAAACTAGAGCATTATACTTGTGTTTAACATCTTTAATAAAGAGCCTAAGCTTCTCTGGATCAAGAGGCTTTAGGTCTACAAGAGCTTTTGTATTAAGCGGATATACACCAACCTTCTCTTGAGCATAGAGTATTAGAGCTGAAGCTGCTATACCATCGGCATCCCAGTCCCCCATAACAAGTACTCTAGGTATCTTTACACTAGCCACGCTACTTCTGTACCTCACTACTAGTACTCCTAGTTTTTATAGCAGCTCTTTCCCTATACTCTTTAGCTATACCACCTAATATACTAGCTATAGTCAATACTATGAATACATAGAACATCTTTATAATAAACGGCGACATATCCATATGCACATAGACATCCATGTCTTCAAGATACTTATCAAACACTCCAAAATTCAGTACTGTTGATAGTATATAGTATAGTATCACTAATCCTAGTAGAGACTCTATTATAAAACCATAGGGTATGAGGTCTCTACATAACTGGCCAATAAGACCAATACCTAGGAAAAACGCTAGTGCACTAAAATCTATTAATGTAAATGATACATACTCGCCAGCAACTTCTTCAGCACTAACGCTTGGTGCGTAGGCAGCTAATAGTGCTGGTATTAGATAATATGATATAATGTATGAGAGAACTATATAGCCTACATAGTATACTGCTCCTTTACCAATACCTATAGCTATAGACTTTATCAACCTCTTCTTAAAAGGCTTCCTCTCTACCAGTTTCTCTACAGGCTTTTCTATAGACTCTCCTACTTCAGACATAGTCTATCGCCCCACAACTATGTTTGTAAATTCAACTAGTGATGCTCCTTCAGTACTGGGAACGAGTATTGTTAAAATACATACTTCTTCAACTAGCTTTGACTTATCTATAAATAAAAACACTTTAGTCTTATCACCAATATTTAACAGTGATACCTTAGTCTCATTTATACTAACTATATCTCCTCTAGAGTTGCTTAATACAAATGCTAGATTAGAATCTATAGAAATTAATGAACTATCCTTACTCTCTAGATTAACTACTAAAACCTTATGTGTGCCATTATAGTCTCTTACTACATAGCTTGTTCCAACACCTACAATAAATGCATTCCTTATTAGAGATTCAACAATTTTACAAGTACTTATTAAGGGTATCTTTGTATAAAATTTAATAATATCAGTTTTCTCATCAAGCACTAGATACATAGTCTTGTTTTCTACAATATCTTTATTACTAATAAAGACACCTACTTCTATAGTATAGTTTCCATAAAGACTATCTAGCGTTTTATTTGATAATGTTCGGTTACCTACTGCTATCCCTACTTGAGGACCAGGTATTTTAGCTGCACTAGGGCTATTGAAGGATAGCTGTAGACTTATATCTGCATAAATCCCATCATCCCTTATCCGTACACGATCCGCATTCGACAAGGACCCTGTAGCTGTTGATAAACCCTCTATTGTTGGTGATAATGTGTTGAATACATCTAAGACTATTGAGAGAGCAAGTATTAAGCCTACTACATAAGCTACTATACTTAATATTCTAAATGTCCTTGATATCATGTAGGAGCCCCTACCTACATAGCTATTACGTTATAATATTTTAAATTATCTATTCACAATAATAATGATTTAAAGGCTTAGAGTATCTACTATATATGTTCTAAGCTTATCTCTACCCTCACTAAAATATATTGATACTAGTTCACTAAGGCTCTTTAACCAAAGTATTTTATTAAAAACCTTTGTAGCAGACAGCCCCTTCTCAACCTCAATATCTCTACACACACACCATACAATATCCTGTAGTGTTGAAGCAAATGACGCATCAATAGAGTCTGCTTCATGTACTATAATAGACTCTAGTGTAGTAAAGGGTGTTCTACCATGAGCTTCAGCAATAACTCTTATAAGCTTCTCTGGAGCACCACGTTTAGCTAATTCAGCTACTATAGCATAGTCGTGTGCTAGAAACCAGTTACTCCTAATTCTAAATCCTTCTGATACCTTGTCGTAGTCGTATTGATAGTACTTGAATATATCATGTAGTATTGAAGCTGCTAGTACTAGGTCCTTGTCTACACCTATTCTATAAACTCTCCTCCTAACACCTACTATGTTTAGAACAGTAAGTGATACACCTAGAGTGTGTTATAGTAAACCACCAGGGTATGAGTGGTGTTTACGTGGTGCTGCTGGTGATTCATAGAATTTTATAAATGGTTTAACATTAGTGAATGTTATTACTGGATTTCTAAGCATTTCTACTGTTATATCTCTAATAGCCTTATCACCTATCATAGATGTTAGTGCTAGTATTTCATCATATAGTGTCCTAAACCTATCCTCCACTACAAAAACCCTCTTTATAAACCCTATATACTATTTTATGGATATAGAGTAGAGGGATTTAAGGAGTATGCTATGGTGTATAGTCTAGCTGTATTTTTAAAGAGGTATGTAGAAGAATTTGCTAATTTATTAAATAGTGTAGCTGGTAGTATAGAACGTGATATAGGTTCTAGAGTAGATGATTTATGGGTTCTTAGGAAAGAAGTAGATTATAGTGATATATTATTTCTAAGTGATAAAGTTGTAGACTTTATTAGTGAAATCCCTAGTAAAAACTTGTTTATCATAGGTGTTGATGGTAGTAGCCGTGCTATTGATACACCATATGCTTTTATTGGATTAGCTACTCTATCAATTTATTCAAACATGTTTAGAGAACTCCTCGACCACCCTCCTCTACCAATAAAGTATGCTCTACCACCATTAGATACTCCATTTATAGCTTTATCACCAGACTTACCAGAGGAATTTATAGAGAATATATCATTTAATATGGCTAGAACACCCTATGTAACCCTCCATAGCCCAGCTGATACACTCTATACTAGAGACTATAATAAATCTGTTATACTAAATGAGCTGCGTAACAATCTTGAAAACCATGGGTTAGAGCATCTAGCCCTACAGGTTGATGAAACATGTAGAGTTTTTGGTAGTAAACCAGTTATCTTTGTAGATGGACCAGTTTATCCAGTACCAAATATATTTAAACAACACTATAACCTGCTTATCTTAAAGATCGTTAAGAAGGGGCGTATAGACGACTATGTAGCTAGTTGGAAGACTCTTTTAGAACATAGGATTAGTTCGATCTATAAATTAGAGAGACAAGGGGTTCCAGTTATCGGTATTGTTAAAAGACTTGAGTCTTCAAGACTTATGATTTCTTCAAAAGATTTTATGGATAAGGCTAGAGAACAATATGGTATACCAATAGGTGATATGGGTAATGACCAGGCTTTAATTGATATGCTATTTAGAATACTTGTTAGTAAAGGATTTATACATCAACCATTCAAGCCTATGGTCATAGGTCCTTTTAAGATACCATCAAGTACTACTTATATAGATAAGTATGTTAGTATTAGTGTACCAGATAAGATTGCTTACTATGTTATTGTCCCTAGAACTAGGTTTGGAAGTATGTTAAGGTATATTGTCTATAGAGTTGAGTCTACACTAGAGTCTATAGAGATTCTTAGAGATAGCTATAGAGTTGAACTATATGATGCTGTATTAAGAGATAGTATTGGGTCTGGTACAATGCTCCCCTTAACCATACTATATGCTGATAAGAGGTGTAAGAAGCTAAGTAGGAGTATAGCTAAGATATTAGCTGGGGATCTAGAGGCTAGAGGTATACCTCTAACATACGATACTATAAGAGTAATTGAGGCATACATCCATGAGTGATCCAGGTATTGTTAAACAAGTAAGTGTTATGCTTGAAGAAGCTGAGAAGATTGCTAGAGAACACGGTGTCATTGTTGGTAGGGTTTCACGCCATAAGCCTTCAAGAATTGATGAAGAGGGGGGTAACGTAGTATTTGATGTTGATCCTGAGACTTACTTTACAAGTTATGAAGAGATTGCTCAAAGCGGTAGCTATCTAGCTGTTGTTGATGTTAAGACACGTGAGATCATCAGTTTACGTGTTATTGAGATTGAGAGACAGGATATACTTGCTGAACTAGATCTACCTGAGTTTACTATTAGCCTCCCTAAACCAGATGCTTCTGGATTGTTTACTAGAACACGTGTTAAAGCTAAGCCATTGCTATCCTATAATCCTTCTACAAGTGTTGTTAAAGCTGCTAACTATGTTGTTGAACCACAATCCCCTATTATTAAGCCTACAAGAGTTGATACTATACAGTATCTTCTAGGACTACCTACTAAGGGTGTTTTTATAGGTTATGTGACTATTGGTGAGAGACTATTATTTAATAAACCTACACCACTCTATATACCTCTTAAAACTTTTTATCAACACATACTTGTTCTTGGAACAACTGGTTCTGGTAAGACTACACTATTAAAGAACCTTATAGCATCGATCTATAGCTGTTATAACTATGATGGAGATAAACCATCTATTATCATAATGGATCCTAATAAAGACTATGTACACATACCTCTTAAGCCTCTATGGGAGCCCTCTATAGGTATTGATTGGGAGCTTGAAGAAAGACTTGTTATAGAGGCTAGGAAGAGTGTTAGACAGCCTAGTGGTATTGTAATAATACTCCCTATAACACAGTATATAGTTAACAGACTTATAAAGGAGGAGAGTACATGGGTTAAAGCATTACGTGTTATAGCTAGAGACTATTTTGATACAGTATATAGAGGTGTTGTTGAGAAGATTGGTGGTAGTATTAGAGAGTTTGACATGGAGGTTGTAGAGAGTAGTGTAGATGGTTTAAAGCTTAGATATGCTTATACAAGGACTGTTATCAACTATAATGGTTCTAGTGAAGAACTAAAGCTATACATAATACCCTATGGATTTAGGTTTACAGCTATGTCTCCAAGAGAGTTTATTGAGTTAAACCCATTCTTTACACAACAAGCACGTGATGCACTATACCGTATTCTTATTAAGTTAAGAGATGAAGGTATATACTTTAACACGTTAAGAGAGTTCTATGACACAATTATTGAAGCAAGGCTTATGAGGAAGAAGAGAGAGCCGGGTATAAACCTTGAGCCAAGGAAGAACCGTTTGTATGAGCTAATTAATAGATTTGCTATACACCGTGCTACACTAGATAATATTGTTAGACAGATTGGCTCACTAGTAGATACTGGCTTCTTTGACATAGTTATACCGTGTAGAGATGGCGAGGAGAAATATCTTAATGAACCACCAGTAAAGGCTATTCTTGAAAAACATGAAGAGTTGTTTAATAAGTATCCTATAGTTCTTGATCTAGAGTATTTACAGGAGAACAGCCCCGGAGATCCAGAGCAGTCTATTGCTATATCAGCATTCCGTGTTCTTAACAAGATTTTTGAATGGAAGATGGTTAAGGCTAGACAGAGGGTTAAGACTCAGCCAGTTATAATAGTTGTTGATGAAGCCCATCGCTTCTTCCCCTCACATGGCGGTAGGAGGGATGAGTATATAGAGCATATATCTAGTATGATTGACCGTATAGCTCGTCTTGGTAGAGCACGTGGTCTTGGTATAGTTTTTTCAACACATTCTCCAAAGGATGTACACGATATTATACTGCAGCTTACTAACACAAAGATCATATTGCGTATGGATAAGAGTCTTATAGGATTACTTGATATTCCTAGTGAGTATAGAGACTTTATTGTAAAAACAAGTGATCGTGTAGGTATTGTTAAATCACATGCTTTAAGACTAGGCTATATAACTTTCCGTACACCCCTTCCACTAACTGGACACTATGATCTATCAGCACTATCTATAGGTGGTTAGTCTCTATGGACTATAGCTTCTATGAAATACTTATACCACAAATTAAGAGACTTGTTGAGAAGAGGGGTTTAAAGGATTTTATAGAGTGTAGAGAAGTTGTTGAAAAGAACTGGTTCTATAATAAGCCGGGTAACAGTATGCCTAAGACGGTCTATGGTGTTGATGGAGGTAGCTATAGTGTAGAGTTTAAGGGTTCAGTATTAGCTGTTGTCACAGCTATATCTCTAGGCTATAGCCTAGAGGATGAAGCCTATCACAGCATAGACTCTATAAAGACTGCATTAATAGATACAATTCTTCCTCCAAGATATGCTAGTGAACGTGTATCACTTTATAGAGAGACTTTAGAGGGGAAGGTTGCATGCCATAGCTGTAGAGATGGATCACTTGTACTTATGGATGGTACTATAGCTTCAGTACTTATAGCACCTAGGCCAAGACATCCTAGTGTTAGAGAGGTATTGTTTAGGAAAACAGATGTTGAAGCAGTTACAAGCCTTATATCTAGAGATAACCCGTTATTCTATGAAGTCTTCTCTAAATGTATAGAAGATGTTCTAGGTAAACAGAGTATGCTTATGGAGAAACCTATGTGTACACCAGTTCTAGACTATAGTTTTGTAGACAAGAATCTTATAGACTATGTTGTTACTATTGTAGAGTATCTTGAGAAACTATATACTTATGGACACCTCCTTAAGAGAGTCTATAGTGGAGAGTGTAGTCTAGTATATATTGCTAAAAACAGCTACTCTAGTGACATACTTGAAGTAGTTAATTATCCAGACATAATATTATTTGAAAGACTGACAAGTAAACCCGGTTTTTCAACTATTAAAGTTAAGAAGTTGACAGAGATTAAGCATATACCAAGTGCTTTCCTTCCAAAACATATTTCCAGTATTCTAGAATATTTTGATAAACTATGTGTATACTATGGATACGTTAGACTCGGCGATAAAACACCTGTCTTGAAAATGGAGGTTATAGATAGATGTGGTGTTGACAGCATTGATCTATTTAGAAGATACCATAGCTTGTTATTCAGTATATCTGTTGATGGATACCCATTTCCTCTTAAGACAGCTCATTTAGACTCTCATATAACTTATAGTGATGTTGATAGGCTTCTCCATATATTAGGTTTTGATATAGAGAGTACTGGTAGGGAGGTATTGGAGTAGTGGAGAAGAACCTCTATGGAGAGCAGATAGGCTCTGTTATTGGTGAGACTAGCCCTATACAGATACTGTTTATTGTAGAAAACACTAGGTCTAGGCCAAGGCTTGGTGAGTACATAGTAGTTGATTATGGTGGAGACTATGGTTTTAGAGAGCGATATGTTCTTGGAATGATAGAGAGTATTTCAAGTGGTAACCCATTAGCTCCAGAGAGTTTCAGCAATCCCCACGTACTACCTAGGCTAAGGCTTTATGATGAGACAAGGACTAGGACTTATATGCGTGGAACTGCTAGATTGTTAAGCTATGTATCAACACTAGTTTCTAGAAAACCATTTGTTGAAACACCTAAGACGCCTCCACCACCATTATCTATAGTTTATAGAGCGGGTAGAGAATTGTTAGAGAAGATATTCTCTAACAAGGGTAGAGGCTGGGTTAGAATAGGTGTACTTGCCAGCCATCCAGATGTACCATATAGTGTTAATGTAAACTATATTGTCCAACGCCACCTAGCCATACTAGCTGTCACTGGCGCTGGTAAATCAAATACTGTAGCATTACTTGTAACACGTATTGTAGGTGGTCTAGGCGGTACTGCACTAGTATTTGATATGCATAGTGAATACTCTAGTTCACAACTAGGTGTAAAGACTAGTGTTATAGAGCCTGCATTAAACCCTCTCTACCTAGATACTAGTGAATTTCTCCAACTACTACGTATACCATCAAATGCTTGGAGACAGGAGCTAGTGTTTAGAGAAGCTCTTAAGAAGACTAAGGAATCCATACTATCTGGCGAAGCTATGCCAAGCAGTTTCTTTGAACTACTTAGAAGCTATGCTAGAGAATATGGAGGAGTTGGTAGGAAGAGGAGTGAGTGGGAGAGAGCTGTTAGCAGTGTTATCAACAAGATCGATGATCTATATGATAGGTATAGACACATATTCCGCTACGATATTGGAAGCAATCTATCCTCCATTATTAGACCCGGTTATCTAAATATAATGGATCTAGGAGGAGTTGATGAAGATACTGCTGATGTTGTTGTACACCATTACCTACGTAGACTATACTATGAACGTAGAAGGTATTTGAGAGGGGAAGGAGGATACCCTGATCCAATACTTGTTGTTATAGAGGAAGCACACGTACTTGTACCTCGTAATGAGAGTCGTGTAACTAAGTACTGGGTTTCACGTATTGCTCGTGAAGGTAGGAAGTTTGGTATAGGACTGTGTCTTGTTAGCCAGAGACCTAAAGCTATTGATGAGAATGCTCTTAGTCAGACTAATAATAAGATTATATTAAGGCTTGTTGAACCAAATGATCTACGTTATGTACAGTATGCTAGTGAGTATCTTAGTGATGAACTATTGAAGATGCTTCCAGGACTTAATATTGGTGAAGCTATTGTATTTGGTTTAATGGCTCCTCTACCAGCAGTTGTAAAGATTGACCAGTGTACTGGTAAGAGTGGTGGTAGAGATATTGATGCAGTAAGTGAGTGGGGTAGTAGAGCTAGTAGAGATAATAGTGTATTAAGAATTGTTGAAGAAACACATGATCTTGCGGGTTTCTAGTGTTGAAGAAAATTGTTTTAAAAACATCCTATGATCCCTATTTAACTTTCTATCCATCATTTATATACCCATTGTTTAAACATAGAGTATATGGGAGGAACTACACTATTGTTAAAGCTATTGGAGAACATAAAGGATTAGCCATTAGAATAGAAGATAATATTGTTTACATAGATCGAGATGTTGACGAAAGGTTCTTATTAGATATTACAGGTTTATGGTTTGACCCATTAGCATATGTTAACGATGTAAAGGATGCCTATAGTGATTTTGTTTTAAAACTTATTGAGAAATATCGCTGTATAAGAATAGCTATATCACCTTATGATAGAGTATGGATTTTTATATCAATATTCTTATCAAGAGCAACATCTTTCCATAGAAATACTGTTAAGTGGATTAAAGAGTTGCATGATAAGTGTTTATATAATAACCCTCTATACTGTGATCCTTTAGTTGTTGGTAGAAACTTCCAATTGAGACAATTACATGAATTATTAGAACATAGTCTTAATGCCTTAGAAGATCTTCTTCAACCCAGCCCAGTTGATGATGAAGATATGGCTTGGTTTTTGAGAAGAGAGTTTTTAAGACTAAAGTATGTAGGTGTTAAGACTATTGATGCTTATCTATTGTTTACAACACATAATTCGTTTTTCACACCTGTTGATAGACATTATATCGTGTTTACTAGGAAGTTCTTTAAACTAGAACTGTATCCCCCGCATAGGAATTGCTGTATTAGATACTCTTGTCACGAGTGTCCGTATAGGAATCGCTGTCTATGTGGTTGGAGTATAGGTGTTTTTGGTAGATTGAGTGGTTGGATACAGACCCTATCTTACCTCTATGGTAACCGTGTTATTGTTATAGACAATCGTTAGTGTCTAAAGCTTTTGTAGGTATAGACTATTCTCTGTACTAGAGTTATTATTGAGAGAGCAAGCAGTACTAGTAGTAGTATTCTAGCTAAACACATGTTATATATAGCTGTAAAGTATATAGCTATTAGGAACAATATCCTTTCAGCTCTCTCAATAACACCTACACCCTCTATCTCCAAACCTAGTCCTTCAGCTCTAGCTCTAACATAGCTTATTAGAAGAGATGTTATTAGTAGTGTATAGACAACTAGTTCTTTAAATCCAATATAGTTTAAACCAATAATTACTATGAAGTCATTTACTCTATCAATTGTTGAGTCAAGAAATGCTCCAAACTTTGTCACACTACCCGTGTACCTAGCTAGTGCTCCATCAAGCATGTCTAGAGTTGATGATAGAATAATCATTATTATGAACAAAAATATGTTCTTTAATGTATAGAGTATGTAGAATCCAGCCAGTATCACAGCTAATGAGGATATGGTTAGATAGTTTGGTTTAACATGGGCTTTAGCCAGTCCTCTAGCAGTCTTTTCTAGTAAAGAAGCTAGTCTATCCCTAATTCTAGTCAGCAATACATTCTACACCACATAATCTACTACAAATCTCCTTCATAGCAAGAGCATCCTTCTCAAGTATAGGGCTTTCACTAATAATAACTGCTTCAACACCAGTCTCTACAAGACCACGGCATACAATCTCAAAATCAGGTCCATAATCTCTATCAGCAAGTATGTGGTGTTCTCGTTCACCACCCTTACCATACTCTATACGTGAAAAGTGTATATGCATAGGCTTAACAGCTTCACTGCCAAGCTCTTTCTCAAGCTTCTCAATAACCTCAATAACGTGGTCAAGACACGTAATGTACTCCCCTAAGCTACGAGCATACATGTGGGCCCAGTCAATAACTGGCTTACAACGATCAATCTCTCTACATATAGCAATATTCTCGTCAAGTGTACCTATCTGACTTATACGTCCAGTTGTCTCTGGACCAATCCATACATCCCCTGCTCCAATAGATCCCCTGTACTCAGCAACTTCTTTTAGACAATCTATAGTGTTTTTAAGTGCCTCCTCCTCTGTAACACCCTTGTAGTACCCTGGATGGAATACAGCTATGTAGGCATTCATCCACTTACACGCCTGTATACTAGCGTTTAGTCTTTCAATACTAGCTCTACGTGTCTCTTCTTTAGGACTGCCAAAGTTTATGTAGTATGGCGCATGGAGGCTCAGTAGTACATCATACTTACGGGCTTCCTCTCCAAGTCTCTTAGCCTTATTCTCACTAATCTTAACACCACGTACAGCCTGGTATTCTAAAGCATTAAGCCCTATACTATGGAGAAACTCTGGTACACCAACCATGTCTCCACGGTATTCAACTGGTTTACCAGCTGGTCCAAAACGGTATCTAGGCATATGCCTCAGCCCCTTCCAGTCTATACAATTATCTATAGTAGTCTACTATAAAATAACCATGTTTATTTCTAGAGATCATTGTTAAACTAACCTTTATATTCCCTAGACTCATAACCATAGTATAAACGTGTAATGCAGGTGTGGTGGAGGATATTGTCTACAACAATAGATATTGCTGGTATTGAGAAAGAGATTGACGCAATACTTGAGAAAGCACGTACTACAGCTGCTAAGATAATTGATGATGCTCATAGGAAAGCACGTGAAATTCTTGAAAAACCACTACCTATAGAGGAGTTGGAGAGGGAAGTTAAAGAGATCATTGAGAAAGCTGAGAGGGAGGCTAAAGAGATTATGGATAAGGCTAGGAAAGAAGTTGAAGAAATTATAGAGAAGAGTATGAAGAAACTTGATAAAGCTACCTGGTTTCTTGTAGAAAAGACTCTAGGTGTCTAGAGAATTGGGTATAGTTCTTAGTAAACCAGTTGAGATGTTAAAGATAAATATAGTCACCCCAAAAGAGTATGTAGAGGACATTGTATCCCATCTACAACAACTAGGTGTTATACATATAACTAAAACTGGCGAAGGTATGGAGTATTATAGGGAACTCTTTAAAAAACTACAGAATATCCACGAGAAAATAGACAGTATTCTATCATATCTAAGAGGGAAGACCATAGATGTAGAGCTATCGTTAATAGAGCTTGAAACACTAACTATAGACACGATCGAGGATGATGTAAATAAGGTATACATGGATATAGAGACTAAAAATGAACAAATAAGAGTTCTTGAGAAAAAGATTAGTGAAACAAAAGCATTCTTAAGTATTTTAGAGAAAATGCCTAGACATATTAAACCAGAAATACTTAATTATGATGGAAAACACGTTGTATCAAAAACGCTTATTGGTAGAAAAGATTCCTTTAAACACTTGTTTAAGGAAGAATACTTTATTAAATATATTGAAACACCTATTAATGAGGAAGAAGCTGTAGTCGTTATAACTAATAAGAAGTACTATAACAAGCTTAGAGAAGCTACTACAACACTAGGTATTAGAACACTAGAGCTACCAAGAGAACTATACAGACTAGGTAGTTTAGGTGAGATTGTAGATAATTTAAGAAAACAGTTAGATAAACTAGATAGTGAATACAAGGAGCTAAAAGAGGCTGTTAGAAAGATTATTAATGAATCATCAAGTGATATAGCTAAGTATAAGGTTATTGTAGAAAACATGTTATCTAAAGTAAAGACTCTATTAGAAACAGCTAAGTCAAAATATCTAATAATTGTTAGTGGATGGACTCCTAAGAAAAAGTCTCAATATATTAAAGAAACCCTAGAGAAGAGGAAATTACCAGTCTATATAGAGTATACTATACCAGATGATCGTGATGAACCTCCTACACTATTAGAGAACCCTCCTGTACTCAGATTCTTTGAACCTATTGTAAAGTTTATAGGTGCTCCTAGTTATCGTGAATGGGATCCAACACCTATAATTGCTTATTCATTCTCACTATTCTATGGTTTAATGCTTGGTGATATAGGCTATGCACTAGCTATCATACTTGCTGTCTACCTTGTTCTCGACAAGTTTGTTGTTAATCCAGAAGATAGAGACTATGTTTACTTCAAGAACGCCCTTGTATTATCTAGTCTTGTTGGGTTAGTGGTAGGTCTGCTATCTGGTACTTTCTTTGGGGATACACTTAGTAAGTTCTTTGGTATAAAGTTTAGTGTAACAACAGCTTTCACTGATCCATTGGAGTTTCTTAAAGCAGCGTTGATAATAGGGTTGATCCATGTAAATATTGCTCACGCTATATCACTTGTTAAGAACTATAAGCTTAGGAATATTGGTGACGTGGTGTCAGAGATAGGTATATTTATTGCTGAAATATTTGGTATCCCATACATACTATACACTATGTTGAATACATCATTACCAGGTATACCTGAGCAGGCGTACAGCTACATGCTTTATGGAGCATTCTTTGGTGTAGCACTAATAGTTATTGGTAAGATCAAGAGTCTTGGAGGACTCGGTATACTTATGTCGTTATTCGATCTAACAGGGTTGCTAGGAGATGTATTAAGCTATAGTAGATTAGCAGGTGTAGGTCTAGCAACAATATATCTTGCTTCAAGCTTTAACATGATGGCATCAATGATCTATGGCGGCTTAACCGGGATGATGCCTGGGACCATTGGAGAAATTCTAGGCTTTATAGCTGCTTTGATAGCTGCATTGTTTGGACATATTGTGAATATGGCCTTATCTGCTTTAGGAAGTTTTATACATTCACTAAGGCTTTGTTTTGTAGAATTCCTCAGTAAATTCTATGAAGGAACAGGGTACTTGTTCAATCCATTTAAGGTTGTTGTTAAGACAAAACTGGTTATTGAGTAAGGTTTATGGTGAGAGTAGGTTTATAGTATCTTCTAAAATATCTACACACTGTTCTATGTTAGAAAGTCTTCTTAACTTGTCTAGAGTATCTAGTAGTGAAGTATAGTATGGTGGTGGAAGATATAGTATTGAAGATAGTAAGCGTGATCTCTCTCTATATTCTACAAGCTTTCTAACAACTTCATCACTACATCCTCTAGCCATTAATGTCTCCATAGCCTTCTCTAGTGAATAATATAGTCCATCTATATCTATCAAGGGTATTTTATGTAGTGTTTCAGAATCTATTCTTATACTATATAGGGTTAAATACTTTGGATAAATCTCATCAGTTAATACAAGGACGTTGATATTGTTTAGATAGGTTTTTGAAAGCTCTTCAAAGAAACTTAGTATATAACTAGGCATATGCTCTAGATCCATTGGTATCTTATCTAATCCCAATACCGTAATTTGGTATCCATTTTGTTCTACCAATATAGTTTCTCTAACCCCTTTCTTCAACTCGATCCTCTCAACTACGTGTTTTAGTGTATTTGAAGTGACTAGATACTTCCGTTTAAAGGGGTATTTAATAGAGTGTTCGCCAAAAACCATTAATAACGGTATGCTCTCTAATACCTTCTTCAACTCATAAACTATCTTATCTATTAATATAGTGTCTTTGATAATGTTTTCACAAGGCTCCATTTTAAGTAATCTAGTTGCTATGTAGTTAATAGTATCCATACTAGGGTATTTTTTAAAAGGATCTTGGCAGCTAGTTAATTCTGTATAGAGGAATCTCAACATTTTTTGAATATCTCTTCTTTTCTTAAGAACTCTCTCTAGATCGTATCTTATAGGCCATATGTATTTCTTATCCTCTCTAGCTCTCTCCCATAAAGACCCGGTGTCTACACTTTTATCTAGGACTTTATTAGCTAATACTAGAAAAGAGCGTGTTTCCTTAATGTACTCATCAATGGCTAAGTCTATATTTAAGAGATACAGTATATTCTTGACCACTTCTATAGGTATTATATACTTTATATACCCTATTATGAAGAATCCGTTAAAGTCTATTAGCTTACTTAAATTATAGACTAGATCTACTATAGACGCTAGTTCTTGAGGTTTATAGGAGTTGTGTACTATGGTGTATGCTATCCTGCTATTGCGTGTTATTGAGAGAGAGCTTGCTATAGATAATAGCTTTATTACTGAATACATGTAGATACTTAGTCTTGGACCACGTTCCTCTAACTCTCTAACATTGTAGGTTACTATAATAACTATTCTTTCAAAGTACTCCATACCACTGATCTTCTCTAGAATAGCTGTTAAAACTCCTATATCAAACCCGTTTGTCCCATCAATCACTATAACTATGTTCTTGTACAATCTAATCTTATCAATAACCTTGTTTATCTGACTTATAGTACAATGATACGTGTATGTTGGACTATTGAATCCTGCTCCAACTATTATACCTGAAAGCTTTTCCTTAAACCCTATATCCTCTATTACAACATTTTCTTTAGCATAAACTGGTTTCTTACTGATTATTAGAACCTTTTCTTGTGGAAGATAATCCGTTATTGATAATAAAGTGTCAGTTAGTACAATCACTTTATTTCACCATAATTTTTAAGAGAAGACGTTATTCTCTCTAATACACTATCTATCTCTTTTGACAAATCCTTTAACCTAGATCTAAGGATCTCTAGTCTCTTCATAAGTATCTCCCAAAGTTTATTAATATCTGCTGTACCAAGTTCTTTAAGAATATCTCTAAACTCTTCTTCAACAATTATTACAACTCTAATCTCATTATCAACAGGCTTTATAGAATCTATTCTTGTATCCTCTAAGTATGTTGTACCAGAAGCATCTGTTATCACTACATCCTTTACACGCTCACTAGATATTCCATAGCGTTTTAGTATACTATCTACAAGACCCTTAATCACGTGTTCTAGTTTCTTATTCACCTCGATATCTACCTCTCTCTCATCAACAACGTTGTTGTTAATAAAGATCTTTATTTTAAGCTTCCTCTTCTGTAAACCTGCTATAGTTGTCTTAAGAACTTTATAGACTAGATCACTTCCAGCATCGCTAATATAAATTGATGCATTACCTTCATAAAGAGGTGTTAAGATAAGATCGGTGTAATTTGATTTAACAAGCACGTAGTCTAGATCAAATATATTCCTTGGTTCATACTCTATAGCTAGATCTTCTATATTACCATATACTCTTATAACAAGTCTATCATTACTATATAACTCTATATGCTCCTCATTTTCTATAGGGATTAGTTTGTCATCAGCAAGTTTGTATATAGAAAAGGTTGATTTAGGTATCTTTACTAATACAATATCTAGAGTAAGAGCTATTATAGACCATAGAATAGCTTTAACTACATACTCTATATTAGTTAATATAATGCCTTCTACAAGAACACCTAATACAACAATTAGTGATAAATAACCTGAAAGTACTATGAATGAACGTGTAAACCCCATTAATGAACCATACCTCTTACTAAATACGCCAAATAAGACTATCAATATACTCGTGATAAGCATTAGTATGTATATGACAAGAATGTTAGTGAATTGATGAGTAAGTATGTTATCTAAGATAATGTGGTAACCATTTAATGGATTACCTATAGGAGACCCTAGTATTATAGATAATACGTTGACTAGTATTATTGTAGATGATACAATGATCTTAATAAACATATTAGGTATAGGAGATACTGGTTTTACAAACACATCTATCTCCCAACAACATCTATTAGTGTTAAAGATATTAAATTATTTAGAAGATTAGCTGTCATCCAGTATTCTTTATATACCTGAGTATACGGTTCTTTAACAACCTATAACTACGTTCAACATCTAGTGTCCATGAACGCATTTCTTGATCAAAATTACTATATGGAATGCCGAATCTCTTAATAGACAAAGGATCATGGTTATATACTTTAACCTTATAAACAAAACCGCTTTCCCTAAGATGTTCAAGAAATACTAGAAGTCCATTTAATACATTTACAGGAAGTATCATTGTAACAAGTATAGAGATAGCCTCACTAATGTCATAAAGATTTTCAGTACTTAAGGAGATGTCAGAACATAGGCTAACATAGGTTGTCCAAGGCATTTTCTTAAATAGAGATAGTAATACAGCATATTGTCTCTGAGTTATACGTAAGTCTATGTTTATAAAGTGATTAGACTGCCTACTAATAAATTTTGGTTTTAAGTAAATACCATTAATTGTTTTCCTAGGTTTTATATGTATTTTTATATGCTTCATAAATACCTTAGGCGAGAATGGATATTTTTCAGCAAGATCAAATACTGTTGTAAAAGCATCATGTTCTAGCTCTCTCAGTATTAATAAATCGATAGCATCATAGGGATCGTGAAAGTCTTGAGTATATATAGGTGTATGCATACCTAGAGTGTAAGTCTCTATTTTAGATAGCTCCTTAAGCCATTGACTTATATTGAATCGAAATAACTCACTTATTTTAAGTGATACTAGTCTCGGCTGGATCTTAAATGACTTATGGATTACCTTTAATTCAAACTCTCCATCTATTTCTAAGCTCTTTAATTCATTATCCAGTCTTCTTAAGAAATCCTTTCTTAAAGTATAAGGCATATAGTATACTAATGATACACCTATGGGGTTATAAGTTATAGAGTATAGTTTCAGCCATGGCTTCATAGGTATATTGTTTAGATTAATTATGCGGGGTATGAATATTCTTAATTGAGTTAAACCTATTGATGGATAGTCTATGTTTATTGTAAATCCTAGATCATTCTTCCTAGCCCTACCTATGAATTTACGGAACTCTCTATCACCAATACCTAGTCTTTTAGCCATGACAGAGTAGTTTCCAGCTATGTCAATAGTTGTTAACTTATCTATAATTGAAGCCATGCGATACTTAGAAATTATTTTTAGATTTTTAAATAAATGCTTATGTGCATCTACAAGATCCTTTGATAGCTTGGGTATCTCATTCTCTACTAGTATTACCACGTACGCTACCTCTCCATACAAATCAGTATATCTATACTATTAAATAGTTCTATCTACTTATATTTGATAAATAGTAGATACTATTTTTTAACTATATCCTTAACATAAGTATATAGAAGCCTTAGAGGTAGTCTCTAGTGTCTATAGTGGGTTCTATAGAAGTGTTTTCCGGTAAGAGGTTTAGTGTTTATGTTGAAGAACATAGACTCCCTAATGGGAGAGTTGCTAAGAGAGAAGTTGTAAAATTCCCAGAAACTGTTATGGTACTACCAGTTATTGATAGAGAACACGTTATACTCTTGTACCAGTATAGAGCACCTATACGTAGATGGATATATGAGATACCAGCTGGTGTTATAGAAGAGGGTGAGAATCCTGAAGAAGCTGCTAATAGAGAACTTGTTGAAGAAACTGGTTATAGAGCTAGAAAGCTTGTAAAAGTTTATCCAATGTATCTTGCTCCAGGCTATAGTACTGAGAAGATACATGCTTTTATAGGATATGATCTTGAGGAGGTTGGCGCTAAACCAGAAGACTATGAAGTTATAAGAGTTGTTAAGAAGGATCTAGATGACGTTGTTGATATGATTAAAGAGGGTCTAATATGTGATGCTAAATCTATTGCTTTAATACTATACTATATAAGTTTTATGTTAGAGAGTAAATTCTAAATAGTCTATATTATATAGTAGTATTTTCCCAGATGATATATATGGTGTCTATGGTATCATTTGAGGATTTAAGAAAGTTTCTTGAAATAAACGTTAATATTGAAGGAGCTAGTAGTTGGTTTATTAGAGAACTTATAGAATATATAGATGAGTATATGTTAAGCAGTATAGGCTTATTACTTGATGAAAATCTTCCTAAAGACATGGAGTATGAGGTTTTAGAGAACAAGACACTATGTGATCTAGGTTTTAGAGAACCTGATTGTGAAAAGACTTTTATAATAGCTCTATATGCTAGTAGTGAAGAAAAACCTATAGCCTATATAGTATTTGATAGAGTTATAGGTGATAATACATACTATTTTAAACTAAGAAAGATCATGCCCACTACTCTATAGACCTTTTTAAACTTTTTTCCAATGATCATTTTTGATCATGTGAAAAAAACGTAGAAACGATCAATTCCTAATATTCTATTTGGTGAAATATATGAACCCCAAGTATCTACTAAAGCTTATCAAGACCTTGAAGACAGCTAGATACATCATACCAATAATTCTACTAACAATAGCTATCTTAGACGACGGACCTGGCGGAGATCCTATAGACGACGATCCATCTGAATTCTAAATACTATAATTTTTTCCTCTCTCATTTCTTTAGTAAACTCATTGCATCAGTTAAGTTTTTCAACCTAGTTCATAGTATATTTTAAAGCATGATAACTAGAGGTGGATGGAAATGGAGATACTAGTAGAGGATCTCTCATTCTGTCTGGCTGTAGTTGGTGGTGCTGTAGCTTTACTTGGTGGATTAACTGGTTCATCAGTTGGCATCGGGCATGCTGCTTCAGCTGGTACAGCAGCTCTTGCCGAGGATCCTAAACAGTTTCGCAATGTCTTCCTACTAGCTGCTCTACCAATGACACAGACTTTCTATGGCCTTATAACTATGATACAAGTACTAACTTATCTAGGCAGTATTGTTGGTGAAAAACTAACTATTCAAGGCGGTCTAGCGATCCTTAGTCTAGGAGTTCTTGTTGCTGTTACAGAGTTCTTTTCAGCTAAGATACAAGGTGCTGTATGTGCATCTGGTATAGTAGAGCTTCCACGGACACGTGGTAAGATAACTTTTAACACAATGATTCTTGCTGTTTATGTAGAGCTTATGGGTATTCTTGGAATGGTGTTTGCTTTAATGGCTTTAAGCATGCTTCAAGGAAACATCTTGCCTAAACCATAATAGTTGTTCGGTGTTGTCTATTGTCTAGTGTATCTGATGTAGAGTTTTTAAAGAAGAAGCTATTGGAGGATGCTAGGAAGAAAGCTGAGAGTATTGTTAAGGAAGCTGAAGAGAAGGCTAAGAATATTGTTAGAGAAGCTGAAGAGAGGTTAAAGAGAATGGTTGAGGAGAAGCGTAGAGAGCTCCTTAGTAAAGCTAAGAGGGAGGCAGAGATCATTGTTTCAGAAGCTAAGAGGAGGTATAGGTTAGAGCTTGTAAAGGCTAGGTATGAGATACTGTCTAGAGTATATAGTAGAGCTGGAGAAGTTCTACATAAGAGGGATTTTGATAGAGAGCTTATTGAGAAGTCTATTGAGAATCTATTAAATGAAGTCCTAGAAGCTATACCTAGAAATGCTAGAATGAAGATCATTGTTAACCCTAGTGATAGAGGTGTTGTTAAAAGGATTGTTGAGAAAATGGGTTTAACAAATAATGTGGATAAAATAGATGTTGATAAAGACTTGCTAGGTGGTGTAGTAGTTATATTAGATGATGGAACAATTATTGATAACTCCTATAATACTAGGTTGAAACGTGCTTTTGAGAGATATAGTAGGAAGTTAGTAGAAATACTATGGACTGACTAAGAGGCTGTGGGTCTTGATCTCTAGTGTCTCTAGAAAATACGGTATTGACTATATTTATGCAAAAATTGCTTCAATAAAAGCTAATGTATTGTCTAGAGATGATCTAGTAGCTAGTGTTAGAGCAGATACTTTAAAGGACTCTATTAATGCTTTAGCTAAGAAGCCTCTTGGAAGCTATGTTGCTGGTGTGTATAGTGTTAAGGGAGAGTCTATTAGAGCTCTTACTAAAGCTATTGATGAATACACTATAGCTGTTATAAAGACACTCTACTCCTACATTGATAGTAGAACATATGAGATCATAAGGTTTTTTGAAAACATATATGATGCACTAAATATTGTTTCTATGTATCAAAGCTTATCTGTTACTGGTAAAGCTTCCTATACTATACCAGCTGGTGTTCTTTATCTAGAGAACGTTAGTGTTGAAGACCTAGGCTCTTTAGATGAACTCTATAGAGTACTAGTAGACTACAGTGTTTATCCTAAAGCAGTTTTTGTTAGAGAACCCGGTCTAGACCCCTGTATGATAGCTAGTAGGCTTTTATCATACATTAAGGTTAATGCTATAGATCATCCCCTTGTAAGGAAAGTTGTTAAAATAGCACGTGATCATGTATGGATTAGGCTAGCACTAGTTTTTGGAGAAGATGCTTTAAAGTATCTAACACACCTCTATACCATCACTTTTAGTGAGTTAGCGTCAATAGCTTCTTTAAGAAGCATTGCTGAGCTTGGCAGTATACTCAATCATGGATATTATAGAGAGTATGGTAGTATGATTAGGGATTTACAGAGTATTACAAGCGGTTTTGATTTATTGAATATACTACATATGATCCATTTGTCTAGGGTTTCAACAGATCTTCTTTATCCTCCAATACCTTGTAGTGTTGTTAGACTTATAGTACTATTGCATACTGAAAACCTTCTTTCAAAACTTGTTATTGTAAGTAAGTATTCTGGCTTATATGCTAGAGAGTTAGAGGAGTTTATTAGTAGGTGGTGGGTTATTTGAGTGGCTTTGAGTATAGGAAGGTATTGTGTATTGGAGATAGGTTGTTAAACATGATCTGTTCTACAATAGGTACTGACTATATTAATGTTGAGGAAGAACAGTGTAGTTCTATTGTTGAGAAGCTTGAGAAAAAAGTCCTTGATTATGGAGTTATTATAGTTTTAGATGATTTTCTAAAGAATTGTAGGGAGTTGAAGAAGTTGCTGGATAGTTTTAGAGGTAGGTTGTTTATTATAACATTACCTGGTTTTAGAAGAGTTGCTAGGATTAGTGATGAAGAGGTTAAGGAGTATTATGAAGAACTTGTACGTAGGTATGTAGGTGTTAGAGTAAGCTTATAGTATTCCCTAGCTATAGAACCTATGTGTTGTTAGAGAGAATGAAGTGGGTGTAAGCTGGTTTGGGTGTAAGAGGTGTAGTGTATAGGGTTTCAGGACCACTAGTTATTGCTGAGAGGATGCGTGGTAGTAAGGTTTACGAAGTTGTAGAAGTTAGTGAGGAGAGACTTATTGGAGAGATAATTGGTGTTGAAGGAGATAAGGCTATTATACAAGTGTATGAGGATACAACTGGTCTTAAAGTAGGAGACCCCGTCTATGGTACAGGCTACCCACTAGCAGCAGAGCTTGGGCCAGGGCTTATAGGCTCTATATACGATGGCATACAGCGTCCACTACCAGTTCTACAGGAACTTGTAGGATTCTTTGTACGTAGAGGTGTGAAAGCAGCACCACTACCACGTGATAGGAAGTGGCATTTCAAGCCACTGGTTAAGAAGGGTGATAAGGTAGAACCAGGTGATTATCTAGGCTATGTACAGGAGAGTGAGACTGTTAAACACTATATAATGACACCATATGGAGTACACGGTGTTGTAGAGGAGATAGCTAGTGAAGGAGACTACACTATAACAGACTCTATAGCAACTATATCAGGGAAAGAAGTCTCTATGCTAAAGAAATGGCCAGTACGTAAACCAAGACCATATCGGGAGAAGCTAGAACCACGTGAACCACTACTAACTGGACAGAGAGTCATAGACTTCTTCTTCCCACTAGCAAAAGGCGGTAAAGCAGCAATACCCGGTGGCTTTGGCACAGGTAAGTGTGTACTACCCAGTACTCCTGTCTTACTTGCTGATTGGAGTATAAAGGCTATTGATGAGATATTTAGGGAGGTCAAGGGCGGGAAACCCGATCCTAGTGTTGAGGAGGAGGTTTATAGTGTAGATAAGCCTTTGTATGTCTACAGCTTTGATGGTGAGAGGTTAAGGCTTGCTCGTGTAACACAGGTTTATAGAGGGTTTACAGACAGAGTTGTCAGGATAAAGACTTCTAGTGGTAGAGTATTAGAGGTTACACCAGTTCATAAGCTTCCAGTATATAATCCAGAGGGTTATGTAGAGTTTATTGAAGCATATCGTCTAAAGCCTAGAATGTATCTTGTAGTACCAAGGAAGATACCATTTAGTGGACAACCTCAGCTAGTACCTATTGAGGAACTAGCTGTATGTGATGATATTGTAAGTAGGGATCCGTTATTTAATGAACATGTTAGAGAGTTTATGAGAAGAAGCCTTAGGAGAGATCATATAGAGAGATTGTCTAAAGAAACGGGGTTTAAACCATCTACTATAAAGTCTATAATGTATAAGAGAGGATCAAGTATACCTTTAAGACTACTAGTTGCTTTAAACAAGATGTTTGACAACACTATAGGTTATCCAAGACTATATGGTTTGAGGAGAAGTAAGCTTGTAGTTAGAATACCAGAGGTTGTTACAGAGGATTTGGCTGAGCTACTAGGCTTGGTATTATCTGATGGAGCAATTATTGGGAGGAGAGTGGAGTTCTTTAACAACGATCCTGTCCTTAGGAATAGGTTTAGAGAACTTATTGAGAAAGTCTTTGGTGTGAAATGTAGAGAAGCTATATTCAATACTGTAGCTGGTGTTGTAGTATATTCCAGCCTTATAGCTAGGTTCTTAAGAATACTCGGTATACCATGTGGGAGGAAGTCTAGAAGAGAGGTTGTTCCAGAAATCGTTATGAAGTCTCCAAGAGAGGTTGTAGCAGCATTTATTAGAGGACTTTATCTTGGTGATGGAAGCTTTAGCAAGAATGGTATAGAATACACTAGTGCTTCTAAGAAGCTAGTTTCTGGAATAGCCTATCTATTAACGAAACTAGGGATACTATATTCTACATTGCTTGATAGAGAGAATAGATATAGACTATATATAACTGGTAAACCAGAGTTAGAGAAGTTCTATAGAATAGTGCTTACTAAAGCACCTAGTATTAAGAAGGTAGATATTGTTAGAAAGTACATCTCTACTAAAGGCTATAACAGATTGTCTAGAGAAGCAATACCTTTATCATCAAATCTATTAAGGAGTATATATCACGTGTTATCTAAGAGGAAGCTTGAATCAATGAGTGTCTACACTAGTGGACAAGTATATGGTGGGGAAACCACTAGCTATTATGGTTTAAAGAAGATACTTGGTGTTGTCGAGAGTGTTGGTGTGTCAAGTAGTGTTGCTAGACTAGTTAGTGTTCTTAAGAAGACAATTGCTATGATGGAGTATGTAGCTCTAGATATGATTGAGGATGTAGAGGTAGTTAGTAAGAGGACATTTGTCTACGATATAACAGTAGAGGATACACATAACTTCATCGGAGGAATAATACCAGTTATATACCATAACACAGTCACACTACATCAGCTTACTAAGTGGAGTGCTGTTGATATAGCTATCTATGTTGGCTGTGGTGAACGTGGTAATGAAATGGCTGATGCACTCCATAGCTTCCGTAAACTAGTTGATCCACGTACTGGTAAGCCTTTGGTTGAGAGAAGCGTGTTTATAGCTAATACTAGTAACATGCCCGTAGCTGCTCGTGAGACAAGTGTCTTCCTTGGAGCAACTATTGGTGAATACTATCGTGACATGGGATACCATGTACTAATGGTTGCAGACTCTACTAGCCGTTGGGCTGAAGCTATGAGAGAGATCTCCGGTCGTCTTGAAGAACTGCCGGGTGAGGAAGGATATCCAGCATACCTTGGTTCCCGCCTAGCAAACTTCTATGAGAGAAGTGGTTTAGTGAAAACGCTTGGTCGCCCAGAGAGATCGGGGAGTCTTACTATAATGGGTGCTGTTAGCCCTCCTGGAGCAGACTTTAGTGAGCCAGTTACACAGTCTACACTACGTATTATACGTGCTCTCTATGCACTAGATGTAAACCTAGCCTATCGTAGACACTACCCAGCTATACACTGGCTTACAAGCTATAGCCTCTATGTAGATATTGTAGAGGATTGGTGGCATAAAACAATTGATCCTGAGTGGAGAAGGCTTCGTGACCAAGCTCTAGCTATTCTTCAGAAAGAAGCAGAGCTTGAAGAACTTGTACGCCTTGTTGGTGCTGAGTCTCTACCAGAAGAGGATCGTTTACTGTTAGAAGTAGCCCGCATGATACGTGAAGACTTTCTACAACAGAATGCTTTCCATGAAATAGACACCTATTGCCCTGCTAAGAAAGCTGTACTTATGATGCGTGCTATAATACTATTCTATGAACTAGGTCTTAAAGCTTTAGAGAATGGTGTATCTGTTGATGAGATACGTGAGATGAAGGTTCGCACAAAGATCGCTCGTATGAAGGAGATACCTAATGTTGATTTTGAGAACGTTTTTCAACAACTGTTTAATGAGATAAAGTCTGAGTTTGAAACAAAGATCCGTGAGGTGGGTTTTGTTGAGGGAGTCTAGTCTATTGATTAGAGAGTCTCCAAGACTTGTTAGAGCACAGGGTAGTCTATTGCTAGCTGAACCACTACCTGGTGTAAACTATGGAGAGGTTGTAGAAGTCATACTTAGTAGTGGAGAGTCTCGTGTTGGACAAGTTATTGACGTTAGTAAAGACGTTACTGTTATACAGGTTTTTGGAGGAGTCAGCGAGATCGATCTTAAGGGTTCTAGGATAAGGTATAGTGGTGAAACACTTAAGATCCCAGTTAGTATTGACATGCTTGGAAGAATGTTTGACGGACTCGGTAGACCAATTGATGGAGGGCCTCCTGTTGTTCCAGAAGACTACTTAGACATTAATGGTGCACCAATTAACCCAGCTTCTAGACTACCTCCATCAGAGTTTATTGAGACAGGTATATCAGCTATTGATGGATTGAATAGTATTGTACGTGGACAGAAGCTGCCAATATTCTCTGGTTCTGGACTACCACATAACCGTATAGCTGCACAGATTGTTCGTCAAGCACGTGTACGTGGTACTGGTGAGAAGTTTGCCATAGTCTTTGCAGCTATTGGTGTAAGCTATGATGATGCAATGTTCTTTATAGAGAACTTCCGTAGTTACGGAGCACTAGAGCATACTGTAGCATTCATTAACACAGCTGACTCACCAGTAATTGAGCGTATAGCTATACCACGTGTAGCATTGACTGTAGCAGAACACCTAGCGTGGAGCCATGACATGCACGTACTTGTCATACTAACTGATATGCTAAACTACTGTGAAGCACTGCGTGAACTAAGTGCTGCACGCGAAGAAGTGCCTAGCCGCCGTGGATACCCTGGATACATGTACACTGATCTAGCAACAATATATGAGCGTGCTGGACGTGTATCTGGCCAGAAGGGTAGTATTACACAAATGCCTATACTAACAATGCCTGATGATGATATAACCCATCCAGTACCGGATCTTACGGGCTATATTACTGAAGGACAGCTAGTATTATCAAGAGCTCTATGGAGGAAGGGTGTCTATCCACCATTTGATATACTTATGAGTTTATCAAGGCTTATGAAAGACGGCATTGGTGAGGGTAAGACACGTGAAGACCATCGTGGAGTGTTTATGCAACTATATAGCGCTTATGCTGAAGGTGTACGTCTGCGTGAACTAGCTGTTGTTGTTGGTACTGAAGCACTTTCTCCACGTGACAAGAAGTATCTAGAGTTTGCTGACAGGTTTGAGAAGGAGTTTATTGGGCAGGGAGAGTATGAGAGGAGGAGTGTAGAGGAGACGCTTGATAAGGGTTGGGAGCTTCTAGCCATACTTCCAGAGGATGAGTTGAAGCATGTAAGATTAGAACATATCAGGAAGTATCATCCAGAATACCGTAGTAAGTCTAGAGAGTAATTGTTGAACCAGCCATAGCTTTTAACAATTTATCGTTATACTTTCTAACCATGTACTCTAACACTTTATCACCACTACAGTGTAGTGGAGCTATCTTAGATACCTTCTTAACAAGTCTATCAATAGTATTGTAGACTATATTATCTGGAGCACTATTTAAATGGAGACCCCCGATAACAGCATATACTTCATCGCCAAAATAGCTAGATACTTCATCAACAACCATATTTATACCTGGATGACTACATCCAGTAAACAATACAAGTCCTTCAACACTTCTAACAACAAGAACGTGTTCCCATGGAGGACCATAGAATGGCTTAGATATAAACAAGTCTCTATCAAGACTAGTCCAGCCAAGTACTTCAACTGGTGTGAGACCGTTCTTCCTAACCAATTGTTCAAAATAGTGTCCAGAAGCATATGGTATATATGTCTTAATTGATGGAGAAACCCATCCAACATAGGGTAAGCCTCCAACGTGATCGCTGTGTAGATGCGATATTACTACAAAATCTAGTAGACTGAGATCGATGTTTAATGCTTCACTATTATACTGCAGTATATCTGGACTAGGGCCTGTATCAAATAGTATGAAGTGTCTACCATATTCAATATATATCGATAGCCCATGTACGGCCTTAACTCTACCAGTATCAACACTATTGTTATCAACTAATACTACTGCTTCAACTAGAGACAACTCTCTATCCCATCCATAACCTAGTCTAAATGTTAAGATTTAAATGGTAAGGGTTTAAAGGACTGTTTCTAGATTAGCTAGTCTAGGGTTAATGTATTGAAGGTAGCTGTACTCTATAGTGGTGGTAAGGATAGTATATATGCTCTCCACTGGGCTTGGCTACAGGGGTTTAGAATAGCTTGTCTAGTAACTGTTTTTCCTAGACCGTATTCTAGAATGTATCACTACCCTAGTATAGAGTCTACATTATACCAGGCTAAGGCTATGGATATACCTATACTCTATAGAAGAGCTAGAGAGGAGGATGACGAGCTCTCTTTGTTGAGGAAACTGTTTATAGAGGCTAGAGATCTATATGGTGTTGAAGGAGTTGTTGCTGGCGCCCTACTAAGTGATTACCAGAGGATGAGGATCTCACTAGTAGCTGAAGAGGCTGGGTTGAAAACATATACCCCATTATGGAGAGTTGATCAGGAGAGTTATATGAGAGAAGTTGTAGGTAATGGTATAAGGTTTATAATTACATCAGTATCAGCTTATGGTTTAAGAAAGGATTATGTTGGAATGATAGTTGATGAAGACTTGTTAGAAGAACTACTAGCTATAGCTAAGAGATACGGGTTAAACCCTGCTTTTGAAGGCGGTGAAGCTGAAACACTAGTTGTTGATGCTCCATTGTTTAAGAAGAAACTGTGTGTTAAAGGCTATGTTGTTGAAGATGGTTTATGGAGTGCTAGACTAGTTATAACTAGGATCTGGTTAAACAATAGAGTAGAGATAGAGTTGGAGGAGAACTAATAGAGTAGAGAAAAAGACTCCTATGTACATACTCCTTGCCAACATCTTACCTACTTACTACTAAAGTAGTTTACTAGTACATTTGCTAAATGCTCTGGTTTAGTATACCACTTATCGTATTTATAGTCTTTACCAGATATACTCACTATTACAAAGTCTCCCTGATCCTTTACTGAAGCTACTATCTTATTTTCTTTCACTAATAGAAACACACTAGAGCTCTTGTCTACGATCCTGTATCCCTTTAGCTTTAAGACTAGGATCTTTTTTAACTGTTTTATATAGTCTGACATAGTTAATCACTAGAAAAGAAAGACATAAATAAACCTTCTTAAATCTTACCATACCCATTATAGCATTAGATAGGATATCCTAGTATGTAACACCTAGTAGAGCCCATTTACTAGTCTTCTTACCACCACATACACTCCTACCACTTACTGGAAGCTCTATTGGAGACTCAACTATTGTACCAAGCACACTCTTCCCAGTAATAGATTCTAACTCATTAGCACACTCTTCTGTCTCATCCCATGGTGTTACTATTAGACCCTTCCTACCAACAGCTTCTTCAGGATCTTCAGTAACTATAACAAGTTTCTTAAAGTGTTCTAGTGCTCTCTCATACAACACTTTCTCAATATCCTTCCAAACACTATGTAATTCTTCAACAAGCTTCTCTAAAGATACAGTCTTCTTCTCCCTACGATCCCTTCTAGCAATTGTAGCTGTCTTACCCTCATACTCTCTCCTACCAATCTCTATTCTTGTAGGTACACCCTTCATATCCCAGTAGTAGTACTTCCATCCAGGCGTATGCTCTGGATCATCATCAAGATATACTCTAACCCCTCTTTCTCTAAGATAGTCTCTAACCTTTCTAGCATAGTCTAGTATATGGGTTTCACCAACACGCATTATTGGTACAATAACTACTTGTATAGGAGCTATCTTTGGTGGGAAGAACAACCCCTTATTATCTCCATGAACAGATATTACTGATCCAAGACTCCTCTCTGATATACCATAGCATGTCTGGTAAACATGTTTTACACTACCATCTTCATCCATAAAAACTATCTCAAACGCTTTAGAAAACTTCTGTCCAAGATTAATAACTGATCCAAGCTCCAAGGCTTTACCATCAGGCATTGGTGTTATAAAGTCATAGTTATACTCAGCACCAGCAAATGTATCCCATGGAGGAGTTAATACTATAAAATATGGTATCAATAACTCGTCATAGAATCTCTTATAAATATCTAGAGCCTCCCTAATCTGCTTCTCAGCCTCCTCCATTGTAGCATGTGCTGTATGTGCTTCTATAAAGGAAGCTATCTCTCTAACACGTAGTATTGGGTGTGTAGCTTTCGTCTCATAACGGAAGACGTTCACTATTTGATACATCTTTATAGGCAGATCCTTCCTACCCTTAACCCATAGCCTCCACATATAATACATAGCTGTTTCACTAGTTGGCCTAACATATAGCTTCTCCTGGAACTTCTTAGAACCAGTACCACTAACTACGAATGTCTCACCACCAAATCCTTTAAGGAAGTCTTCTTCTAAAGAAAACACAGACTCTGGTATAAGTGTTGGGAAGTAAGCTTCCTCATGACCTGTTTCTTCAAGTAGTCTAATCATAATCTTCTGTATATTACGTAGTGCTTTAAAACCATAGGGTCTCCATACAATCATTCCTTTAACAGGATACCTTATATCAACTATATCAGCTTTCTTAAGAATCTCATGATACCATCTAGGAAACTCCCTATACTTATCGATATCAAATAAATACTTCCCACTACTAGCCATATCATACCCTCATACATGCTACTAGCTATTCTTTTATATGATAGTAATTATAGGTCTATAAATCATTTATGTCACGATCCCTTGGGAAGAGACTCTTTAATCAACTGATCGAGTTTTCTTAAATAAGTATACGTAATAATTTCTAGAGAAGCATAAGCTCCATTAACTAGTTGATCTCTATAAACACCTTCAACTACATAGTTAAGAGGTATATAGGGTAAATGCTTCTCAATCCCTGGCTCCATTCTCTCTCCAATAGCTTCATAACTACACTGTTTATCTAATATACATGATATATCATTAGCGATCAATAGTTTAGGGAATATGTATGTAGAGAAGCATCCATTAATTCTATAGTTTGCCACTGGTTTAATGAATGATTTAGTAAACAATTCTATAAACTTTCTAGTATCAACTTTATTGGCTAAACTATCTAGTTCATACAACTTTTTAATAAGTATCCTTAACTCTATAGGCCATCTATCTTTCTTAAGAACAACTTCTTTCTCAATAAAGTATGCTGGACTTGATAGACTTACTAGTTCTTTAAAATCCTTCTTATCAACGATACCTATTACCTGTGATACTATATGTATGGTATAGTCTATGAGGTCTTGTGGACACTCTCTACCGTCATCAAGGTTTGTATGGTAGTTAAACCTTAGTTCTTGGTGAGTATGTAGAGTTAGTGATAGTATACCGTTTAACGTGTATGAGAAACTATCAAACAATGGCTTATCCATCTCTATCCTATCTACTGGTATACCTGTTTCTCTAGAGATCTCTAGTCCTAGTTTGTAGAGGAGGGGGTTTAACGATATTCTTAAAGGCTTTGTAAATACTGAGTCAATGTTTATATCTAAAACTATATTGTCAATATTGTTTCTAAGGAGTCTTTCTCTAAGATATACACGGCTACCCCATATCCAATACCATCCACTAAAACCCAGAGCACCGCTTTCTTCAGCTGTAAATGATATGAGGTAGTATGTATATCTATGCTCTCTACTAGATAGTTCTTTAGCCAGCCTTGTAACTACTTCAACACCTAGTAAATCATCTGAGTAACCAGTAAACCAGTGGTCGTGGTGTGCTGTAACATGGATCTCTTCACACGATCTACCATTATATACGGCTACTACATTATATCCAGTAGAGTTATGGCTAACCCTAGTCTTTACATAAACTCTCAGTCTACCCACAGTCTTACGAATTCTTAGAAAATCTTCTTTCCTAATACTAACAACTGGTACTAGAGGAGGAGCTCCATAGCCGTATGGGAATCCTCTAACACCAGTTACAACTATTCTACGATACCTACCGGGGAGTTCATCATAAAAGACTATAGCTCTAACACCTAGTTTAGAAAGCCTGTATACTACAAAATATGCGTCGTCAGGGTCGCCGGGATAGGGTATGAGAACAACCTTATCTCTAGGGTTTTCCCAAAAAACTATTCTATCACCACTATAGCCTCCTATTACTAGAGAACCCTCAACATCACTTGATAGAGTATACGGATTTGCTTTACAAACCACTCTATACCCACCAGCTTCTATAAAACACTCTTCCTCAACCCAAGACAATACATTAACTGGTTCTAACAATACATCATCAGCTTTATAATCTCTAAAAACATTCTTTAACTCATTAACAGCATCGTGTTCCTCACTAGAACCACATACAATCTCTCTAGTAAACAACTTGTTATCAACTACTATATCTAACCACCTAGTTCTTCAATACATTTACAAGAGATATATAGGTATGGTATATATGGTGGAGGAGCTTTCTAATGCATAGTAGGGTTTATAATAATAGTATATAAGGAGGATAATAAAGGTTTAATAGTTATAGATGTTGATCTAGTGTAGGTGTCTATGCATGGTTAATCTTATAACAGTTAGTGTTAAGGATCTTGATAAACTCCTCAGTATTTTAGAGAGTAGTGGATACGGTATAGTTTATGGGCCACATAGTGTACTTCTTGATAATAGTGAGATTGAAGAGATTAACCTAGTAAAGGAGGATGTTGTTAAAGCTACTATTGTAGTCCACTATATTAGCCAATACTATAAAGCTGTTATTGATAGTGAGGGACTAAGTGATGAAGATGTTTTAAAAGCACTTCTTAAAGCTAAGTATTCAAATAGGAAGTGGAGAGTTCCAGTAAACCCTGTTGCTATAATAACTAGTGATAGAGAGCTTATAGAGATACTTGATAGTTATAGAGATGATTATCCATGTGAAGAAGCATGTAGATACTTAAACATATACTTGAATAGACACCCAGATGCACGTAGAATGTTTAGTGGGTTACTAGCTAGTGTTTTAGAGAGAATATATGGTAGTCAGTAAGGAGAATTTTTCTTCATCACAACACTGTTCTGGAGACCGTCGTTTCATCACACTATTATACTATATTGTAAAGGGATTAATATCTCTCAACCCATACTAAACCTATGTTATAGTAGTGTTGATGGATACGGTGGTTTCATGGAGAAAGCTGTTGAGTTTTTGAAAATGGTTAGACCAGTAAACTCTCTTATGACTGGATTGGCTGTGTTATTTACATACTTTGTATCAAATAATTATATATTATCCCCAATCCATTGCTTACTCATAGGTTTTGCTACAGGCTTCTTAGTATCTAGTGCTTCTATGTTAATAAATGATGTAGTTGATCTAGATGTTGATAGAGTTAATAAGCCTTGGAAACCACTTCCACGCGGTGTTTTTAGCCCATTAACTATTAAGTATGTTAGTCTATTATTTCTAGTAGCTAGTGTGTTATTGAATACAGTTATATCACTATATGCTTTCCTTGTAGTCTTAATACTTGGTTCTATAGCTTACTCCTATAGCTTCTTTAGACATTTATGGTGGAGCCATTTTATTGTTAGTTTAGGTACAGTTGCTCCATTCATATATGGCTATGTACTTGCTGGTTCTCCTATGGATAAACTATGTTTTATAACATTGTTCTCTATAGTGATATTCCTGGTAAACTCTTCTAGAGAGTTTGTTAAGAGTATAGCTGATGTTGAGGGGGATAGAATGCTTGGTTATAAGACTATAGCTATAGTATTTGGTGTAGATAAGGCTTCAAAACTGGCTTTAATATACGCTATTCTAGGTTCTATAACAGCTGTTGCCATAGGCTTATTGGGGTATGCGAGTATGTATTATACCATAATACTAGGTATTGCTGGCACCATGTTTACAATACAAGCATATAGAGTTTATAAGAGCCCGTTGGTAGGTGTATGTGTTAGTGCAAAAAACAGGATGCTATACTCTATGCTATTAGCACTAGTAGGCTATCTATTATCAAGCCTCTAGTATATCTCTTACAACACTCTTATACATCTTAATACTCTCTGTAGCCATAGGGTCTAGTCCACGTAGTCTAGCAAGTCTTACACTAGCTAGTCCTAGAACAAGGCTTCCATAGAATAGTTTCTCAAGAATATTAGATCCTTTAAGAACTAGATCTACTGTCTTAAATCCTTTACCCATATATATCTTCTTCATAAAATCAACTATTTTAACGCCAACACCATTATCTGGATCAACTAATGTTAATACAAACCAGTCTTTTGTAAAAGGATCCTCCCATCCAACAATATCGTTGTGAGCCCATTCTGGAGCAACCTCTACCTTTACAGGTATTTTAGAGTTTTCATTAAACTCGTTTTTACCACGAATAGCTAGTACTTCTAGTGGTGAATGTGTTGCTATAACCATGTTCTTTCTCTCACCATATATCTCTAGAGCTAGAGAGTATGCCTTATTAACTATAGAACCCATGTTGTCTTCTAAGAAAGCCTTTAGATTAGAAACATCGTTTTTAGATACTATAGGTATACCACTAGATTCTAGTACACCAAGTATACTAATCAACATCTCTGGTAAAGCTGTACGTGGAGCTATACCTTTTGTAACCTCGATTAATGCTAGCTTTTTCTCTAAAGCCTCTCTAGCTAAAACACCATTACTAGTCACTACAACTATATTCTCAGTCCTCTTAAGGGCTTCACTAAACGCTTTCAGTGTCTCAAGTGTGTTACCACTATAGCTTATAACAAACACTAGATCGTCTCTAGAAACATACCGTGGAAGAACATGGCTCTTTACAACAACAACTGGTGGAACACCCTCTCTATAACTAGCTAGAACCTGCAGGTAATCACCAACAACACCACTACCACCCATACCGCTTACAACTACTAATCTAGGCTTAACATCAACTCTAACAATACCCCATTTAGATAGAGCTTTACCGACCTGCTCTATCCATCCAAGATAATACTCTTCCACTGCATACACCTAGCCAATCTATATTAAGATAGCTAGAATATAGATGTATATGATATAATGCTATATAAAGCGATGAAGAAAGCCTGACCCAAACGACTACTATAGCGGGATGAGTAAACGTAGGCCTATCTGAGCTATTTAAATAAGTAGTCTCTATACTATAGATGGGTTAGTGTTATGAAGTTTCCATGGAGCTTGTTGAAGGGTAGATGGATTGTTGAAGCCTATGAAGCATGGGCTAAGGATGTGTTAGCTATTTACCTAGCTCTCCATGCTTCTTCTAGAGGAGTTGTATTTATTAAGTGTTATAGGTTTCTAAATCCCGAGTTACTTGATAGACTGTGTAGTATTGTTAGAAGATATGATCTTGACAATATCGTCTTAGTTGATAGACACGGCTTTATAAGTAATAGAGGAGACGCCGTACTATACATCTATATCGATCCGTATAAGCCTTTTCTACCTAAACACACGGGTAACGTTATTGTCATGGTTAAGCCTAGGAGTGGTTTAAAAGCATTTTATGGATGGAAGAGGGTTTATCTAAAACGTGTTGAAGGAAGAGAGTTTATATTGAAACATGGCTCTATTACGCAGAGAGTTGTTATAAGTGTTGATTATATTGGTTTGGCTAAGAGTCCTAGAGGATTCCTGGGTAAGGCTTTAAATGTGTTAAGGAGAGGGGTTGTTGACTATGGTTCTTTAAGTGTAAGAGAGGCTGTTGAACTGTTAATGTATGGGCTTGGTATTAGAAAGGATGAAGCTAGAAATGTACTTAAAGAACTTGTTAAGAGAAGATATGTTGAAGTTAAGGAGAAAGAAGTTATTGTGTATTAACAAACCGTTATTCTATAAATTCTATATATACAGCAGGTTTTAGTGGAATGCTTTGTTTCTTCTTATCAGGAAGCCTTCTTTCACCAATATAGTATACTGTTATATCTGCATTAAACTGTTTAGAAATCCAGTCTCTAAGTGTTTCAATAACCTTCTTTTCATCAATAACAGTCTTTACTACAAGTTCTTTAATGTATGGTGGTAGACTTGATACTAGTTCATAGATTTGCCTAGCTTTTCTAGAAGCACTCTTTTTATCAATAGCACTAGCTATATAGTCTCTAATATAGTCTTTCATACTTTTCGAACTAGCTATATAGTCTATAGCTTTACGTAGTAGTTCATAATCCTCTGTCTTTGACACATAGACCGTTATCTTCTTAGGTTTCTTCTTCCTAACACGTATTATCTCTCTAATATCATTGATTAACCTATTAACATACTCTATAGCAAGTAGTGCTTCTGGATTATAGAGTTCTTCTTCAATAACTGGCCAACTAGACTCTACAACAAGTCCTTCACCACCAATAAGGCTCCACATCTCCTCAGCAAAGAATGGTGTGTATGGAGCCATAGCTCTTATCCATAAACTAAATATGTATGCTAATACAGCTTTTGATCTCTCGTCTAAGTACCTATTCCTAGCCTTTAATATATCAATATATCTCTTAACATATTCTTCAAATAGATAGTATATGTTGTTAGCTGCTTCACGTATCCTAACACTATCTAGTGCTTTCATAGACTTGTCGAGAAGTTCTTTAACTTTACTAATTATCCATGAGTCTTCAAGATATAGTTCTCTAGGAAGCTTCCTCCCTCTATACTCTCTTATAATATCAATATGCTCTCTCATCATACTATATATTCTACGTAGTTGTTCTACAACACTATATGCTTGTTCCTCACGGAAGTCTAGATCTTGGTCTATCTCACTAGCCATAGCAATAGCCAGCCTTAGTCCATCAGGGCTTAACTGACTAGCTAGTTGTTCTACGGGTATTACATTGAAGAGACTCTTACTCATCTTCTGTCCACGATATAGTACATAGCCGTTGACAACTATTTGCCTAGGCCATTTATCTCTAGGGAATATTGCTACATGGTTGAATATGAAGAATGTTAGATGGTTTGGTATAAGGTCTTTACCACTATGTCTAGAGTCTAGTGGATACCAGTATTCAAACTCTCTACGTGCTTTCTCTAAAGCTTCTAATGGTATACTTGTCTCTCTAGCAATCTTCCCCGGATCACCCCTGCCAAGCATTATATAATCCCATACAAATGGCTTCATTTGCTCAGCTTCTACACCATACTCTCTAAGTATATAGTTTACTGTATAGAATGCCATGTATATTGTTGAGTCACTAAGGCTCTCAATAACCCACTCTGGATCCCATGGAAGCTTTGTACCTAGTCCACGTGTACGTGCACAAGCACGTCTTCTAACCCACTCTATAGTCTCCTGAAACTCTCTACGTACAGTCTCTGGCACTATATTTATAGAAGCTAGTGCTTCACGTACAAGCTTCTTCCACTCTTTTACACCATAGTCTATAAACCACTGGTTCTCTAGAACCTTTACTATAACCTTGTTACCCCACCTACTATAGACAGGCTTGTTAACTATCTCATACATCTTGTCTCCAAAACCAGCTTCTATAAGCCACTTAGCTGTTGCTTCACGTGCTTCTGGAACAGGCTTACCAGCTATAAGTGCTTTAACAGCTGCTTTTAAGTATCTTCTAGCATTCTCATCAGCTAGATCGGATGCTACACGTTCAACAACTTCTTCTACAACAAACCCTTGTTTAAACTCAATACTATAAACCTCTTTTGTAGCTTCATCAAGTCTCTCTCTATCAAGCTGGCTAGCTATACCCATTTTCTCAACAACATCAACTGCAAGCACCCTACTCATACCAGGTACTTCAACAACAGTTTTAGGCTCAATCTCCTCTAGTTTAACACCTAGTTTAGCAAGGAGATCCTTCTTAGACGCTATATCCTTTAAAGCAGCATAATCGTAGGGTGCATGAGCTGGCACACTCATTACAACACCAGTACCCGTATCTGGGTCAACAAATTCAGCTGGTAGGACTGGTACTCTCCAACCAGTAGCTGGGTTTCTAACACGTTTTCCAATAAGTTCTTCTCCCTTAAACTCCTTAACCACTTTAACCTTCTTTAACTGGTGTTTAAGCTTCTCAACAGCTTCTCGGCTAACAACCCATTTCCTATCATTAACTACTGCGTAGACATAGGTTGCTCTAGGGTTTATCCATACATTGACTGCTCCAAAAACAGTTTCTGGACGAAGTGTTGCAACTGGTAGTACTGTTCCATCATCTAGTGTGAAGAATAGTAGTGTAAACTCGCCGATCTCTGGCTCTACATCACCTTTTGTATCATGCATACCGACTGGTGTAGCTACAACAGGGTCCCATCCAACTGGGTGTGTTCCTTTAACAATGTATCCTTTCTCATAGAGTTTAAGAAACTGCCATGTTATAAAGCTATTGAATAACGGGTTTATGCTTGTAAACTCTCTTCTCCAGTCAATACTGTAGCCCATGATCTTCATTGTCTCCCTGATCTTCTTGTGGAAGTAGCTTACCATGTATAGTGGATCCTTCATTTTCTCAATAACATCATCTGGTATGTGGTAGAGTTCTTTGAATAGTTTAAGTGTCTTAGGATCACCTTCCTTTACAGAATCAGCCATTGCTAGTATTGGTGTTCCAGTATAGTGGAAGCCCATTGGGAATAACACGTTGTATCCACGCTGCCTCTTATATCGAGCATATATGTCTGTTAGAGTATATGTTCTAGCATGTCCTAGGTGCATTAAACCGTTTGGATAAGGGAATGCTGCTGTTAAGAAGAACTTTGGCTTACTACTTGGTTTTGGTTCATAGACTCTTTTTTCTTCCCATACCTTCCTCCATTTAGAAGCTATATTGTTAAGCCATTCAATATATTCTTTAAGACCAACTTGTTTTCCAACAATAGGCATCACCACTAACACCTCTATCCATGTAAACTATGGTATATAGGTTTAACTACTAGGTTGTAAATAAGGTTAATCTATAGTGTTTTAAAACAATGTCTTCTGTCTAACAAGGTCTTCATCAAATAGGAGTTTCATAGAAGAGAGCTTCTTTAAAACAACGTTTACAAAATACATTATAGATTGTCTAGATACACCCTTCTCTTCAGCTCTTCTAAGAACAATCTCTTCAACAACAGCATACTTCTTGTAAGTCTCGTTAAGCTCTTTCCATGGTATACCAGCTAGTGCTTTAGCTATCCTATCATCGTATGGTAGCTTGTTTTTAAGCATAAGGACAGCTATTATAGGGTATCCTACATAGCCCCGGTATATTGTACCGTTGTCACTAGAGTATACACGTCCATCATCTTTTACTACAACCTTATATTCTCTCTCACCAGTTGATGATACAACAACTGCTTCATCACCAGAAAGCTTTACTCTACCATCAGCTATAGAGCCTAGTGCTTCAAGAACCTTGATCCTTGGCGGCCTTGTTAAAACCTTCTTCAATACAGTCTACACCTCTCTATCTAACACTATTATCTGTTAAGAGAGATTTATTTCTATAACCTCTACTATAAATGGTTTTTCTGATAAAACCCTGCCTCTACCAGATATCATTACACCTATTCCTAGTGCTAATAACTTGTTATATGTTTCTCTATCAACTAGTATATAGAAATCTCTAGCAACATCATCTACACTACCCTGTACATACACTATAGTCTCTCCAAATCCTTCTATGGTTTCAAAGCCAACTATTACACCACTAAATAATGCCTCCAATACATACACCATGGAGGTTGTTAAAATATTTAATAGATGAACCAGTATAATAAATGTAATGTATAGAGAATAGGTTTTGGAGGGAAAGGTTTTGTCTGAAAGTAAGACATCTGAATTAAGTACTGGACTTGTTATAGCAGGTGCTTATGCTGATAAGCTACGCCGTACACTGTTCGCTCAACTACGTGACCTTGTTAGAAAGGATAAGGAGTTTGCTAGAGAGATTGCTAGAGCTAGTGGTGAGATCAATAGGTTGCTCTACATAATACTTGTTGATAAGCTTAAGGTTGATAAAGGAGATGTTGTCCGTATTAGAGTACAGTATAGTGTAGAGGATGGTAGGATTAAATGGTATTATGATACACTACGTGTAGAGTTTTTCCGTAGAGTATCTGATGAAGACGTTATGAAGGTTGTTAGAGAGACTATTGAGAAAGAACTTCCAGAGATAGAGAAACAGTATGCAGTAGCTCCATCACGTGAAGAAGCTGAGGCTATGATGCGTGGTGAGAGGGTTGAAGAAAAACCTCCTGTTAAGCCGGAGGAGGAGACTAAGGAGATTATGGGTGAGACTAGACAGTTGGGTAAACCTGTTGTTGAAGAAGCTGTTAGCGGCTTTGTTGCTGACGCTGTAGCTATTGGTGAGACTATGGATGGTGGCCTAGTATTCCAGTTAAGGGATCAGGGGGAGAGGAATGTTGGTATAGCATGTATTGAGCCTCGTGAAGGAGTGTATGTTGTTGAAGCAGTTATTCTACCAAAACCTGGTGAGGCATATAAGGTTTATACTAAGTTGTCTAAAGGCCTTGATGATTATAGAGAGAATCCTAGGCTATTGCTTGAAGACCTGTATAAGGCTAAGCCTGCCAAGGTTTCTATTAGTGAAGCACGTGAGTTTCTTGAAGCAAAGATGGAGGCTATAGTATAGCTTTAACTAGTTATTAGAGGCTTTAAAATGCCTATTAAACTAGGTGTTATAGGAGGGGTTGGGACAAAGGGTCTTTTTGAAGGAGCCCCTTTTTCTATGGAGCTTGGGTTAACACCTGTAATGTATAGGGTTTCCCGTACCCAGCCTAGAGTTATCTATGTTTATAGGTATGGCCGTAAACTATATGCTCCTCCACAGAAGATTAAGTATAGGCTTATATTTGATCTATTTTCTAAAAGAGGCATTGTCTATGTATTATCTATAGTTTATGCTTCAGCTCTAGTAGAGGATTATAGTATTGGAGATATAGTTGTTCCAAGTGATATACTAGACTATACACCAGTATACCTACCAGATATGGATATACTCTCTGAACCAATTGATCTAACTAAGCCTTTTTCACAAAAACTACTTGATCTAGCTAATGAAGTTGTTAAGGAGAGAGGTCTTGATATAAGGTTTGGTGGTAGAGCTGTTGTTGCTAATATACCACGTTATGAGACAAGGTTTGAAGCAGAATTCTATAGATCTCTTGGTGGAGAGCTTCTTGTAAACCATATTGGCTTGGAAGCATTGTTTGCTAAACACTATAGGATAGAGTATCTACCATTAATAGTTGTATCTTTTAAAGCAGCTGATAGGAGAGAATATGCTTCAATAAATAAGGCTGTAGAAATAGTTAGTAGTAGGTGTAGTGAGTTACGTACATTTATCCTAGGTGTTGCTAAGAAAGTTGAACAATCTAGATAGACTGTTTCATTATATGGGATAACTCTGTATCAAGTGTTTCTAGGAATTCTTTAAGATAGTTTATAGGTATTCTAGCTCCAGAAGCACTTGGATGCCCACCACCTGTCCCATGGAATCTAGGTGTTATTCTTCTCAATAACTTGTTCAGATCTACTTCTCTAATCGATCTAAGGCTCATTACATACACGTTTTTATGCTTTGATATAACTATACCTACTGGTTTACTAGAATATATTCTAGCATAGTTAGCTGCTCTACCAAGGCTTCCCGGAGGCTCTACTACATAGCCAAGGCTGTTTTCTACAATAACGTTTCTTTTAATCCACTTCCTTAACTCTTCCTCATTAACTGATTCAATAAGTGCTCTTACCAATAACTCACTAAGACTACTTGGTAAACGGTTTCCACTAAGGTGTTCTACAACATGTCTTTTAAAGTCATACATTTTCCTACTAGCTTCTAGCGGTTGCCCATGCTTTACATTTTGGTTATTTTCGGAATTATAGGAACAAGCACGGGCTTCCCCTTCATCCCTTCTTGGGGTTGCATCTGGTCGGGGGCTTTCGGAGTCTCCATGGAACCACGAGACCCTACATCTTGGGTTAGGAGTTTAAGTCCTCTCAATGCCAGGTTCCACGAGGCAACAATATCTCTTGCAACAATGTATCCATTGGGTCGTTAACTGTTTCTTATTTGTGGGTTTTTCAAGGTCTTAATACTTATAAACCTTACTAAGATAGTAAATACTTGGTGACCCCTACTGGGGGATTAATGCCTCTGGTAGGGAGAAACCGTGATGAACCGACCTACGGAGACCTAAAAAGACCGTAGAACGGGGAACGGTGTGTCTAGTAGTGCTATGATTAGCTTGAATAACCACATACTAATGATCATTTCTAATACTATACCTATTTCATAGACTCCATAGAATGCTATTAATGTAAACAATGTAGTGTCTATGAGCTGGCTTATACTTGATTGAAGCATTATTTCTAATCCATAGATGTTTTCCATGGGTTACCTCTCTCCACTTCCAGAAAGCCCATATATCATGGTGTTGGCTTACAATATAGGCTATTAGGCTGGCAAATAATATTCTAAATTGTGGATAGAATACTCTTCCATAAAGCTCCTCCATACCGGGTTCAAGAGAAGGTATAAGTCCTTCAATACCAATGAGTAGTAGAGAGACAAGTTCAGCAGCTAAGCCAGCCCATACAATATAGACAGCAATCCTCCTACCATAAACCTCGTCAACAATATCTGTTATAGGGAATGTTATAGAGTAAGCAATAGTACCAGCAGGTACAACAAGACCATAGAAAACAGAGAGCTTAACACAAGCAGCAACATTAGCAAAAACAATAACAGCACCAAAAACACCAGAAAACAACACCAAGACCAAAACACTCCTCAAACCCAAACCAAGAAACACCAACAATAAACCATAAACAAAATAAAACACCTAATAAACATAACCATACACAAGAATAGAAAGGGCCCGTAGCCTAGCCAGGACCAAG
>CAYZRH010000002.1:44479-81874 GCA_964480805.1 uncultured Desulfurococcaceae archaeon | reverse complement strand
ATACAATAATAGCCATAATATTAGTATCAATAATTGCTATAGGAGTTTATCTTACTAAAAGAAAGCCTAGATAATCACTATCTTCTAAGAATACATAACTATTTTGCCAAAGCATTATTCAAATGTTCTAGATGTTTACTAACACAGACACTTCTATTAAACATCACTTCAACTCACTTCTAACTATATCAACAAACACACCTCGGTTCACGGAGAAGTAGTTAAAAATAGTGTAATACGGGTGTCCATGGATAACTAGACAGATTTATGACGATAAAGGCCGCTTGCTTACCAGCCTATTAATATAGTATTCTTTAACATACTAACACCATGCCATAGCTTTAACGCTAATTATTAGAAGATCAAGGAGGCAGGCCTTAAAGTAAACTATTTTTTAATGGATCAGCCCACTAATAGTTTTATAAGAATACCTATAATAGCTATTAATATTGGTACATTAAATGCTACTATCAGTTTTTCTAGAAAACCTATTCTTTTATCAAAATAGTATCTTAAATCTTCAAATCTCTTATCAATAGATTCTATAAGCATCTTAAGATCATCTTTAGTAGCTATATTATAGAGTAGCGGTAGAGCACCTAATTCTTATAAACTATACTGCTATTTCTGGATGTGTTTTGTAACTTCTATAAGGATCTCTGGGTGTTCTATAAGTATTCTTTTAAGCTTCTCACTATTGATTTCTGAATACAATATATTGCCTCTATAGTAACACTACCTTTGGTGATACCATAATATAGGTTATTCCATGTAGTTAATAATATAAATAATATAAATGTTTTAGAGTTACTCTAGTCTAATATAGAGTTTGATAAGCTTAAGTAAGGAGTTGTCTATGGCTGGCTATGATCCTGTTGAGAGAGCTAGAGATGTTTATAGGAAGGTTGTTAGAGTTAGAGATGGTGTTGAAGAGAGGCTTTACTATCGTTTCCGTAGGGATCGGTGGTATGGCGGTATAGTTTCTGCTGATGTTATAGGATGTAATCTTTCATGTAGGTTTTGTTGGTCATGGTATTTCCGTGAAAACCCTTGTAGAGGTAGGTGGTTTAACCCTGTTAGTGTTGGTGAGAGACTAGTGGGTATGGCTGATCGTTATCGTGTAAGACTTATACGTTTAACTGGTGCTGAACCAACTATCTCTCGTAGACACTTAGTGGATGTTATAGACTATGTTACTAGTTATAAGTATAGGTTTATACTAGAGACTAACGGTATACTCATAGGCTACGACCATAGCTATGCTGAAGAACTAGCTAAGCATAGACGTATAGTAGTAAGAGTTTCTTTTAAAGGTGTTTCACCAAAAGAGTTCCAATGGCTTACTGGTGCTAGAGAGGATGCATGGTATCTACAGCTTAAGGCTTTAGAAAACCTCTTAGATAGTGGTTTAAAGCCTGGCGAGGAATTCTATGCAGCAGCTATGATTGGATGGAGTAGTGATGAGGATATAGAGTGGTTTATTGGGAAGCTTAGAGAGATTCATCCAGTACTAACTGATGTTGATTGGGAGTATGTTATACTCTATCCACATGTAGTTAAGTTGTTGAAGAAGACGGGTCTACCTCCACCAAAACGTGCTGTTTCTCCACATGGTGTTCCAAAGGAGATGATCTAGGTTTAAACCTTTTATACAACAACTCTATAACAACTAGTGTAGCTATAAGCATTATTGATGGATAAAGTGTTATATATGGATCTGGTTCTCTAATCTTCTTAATTGATATATGTGAGTATTGGAATACTGCTTGTTCACCTATAGGCATGATGACTACTATACGTAGTTTATCAGCATCCATAGCCATAGACTTTATTACATTACAGTATACTCTATTAGTAGAATCAAATGTATATAGTCTTTTAGTAGATACTACAGTATTATTCTTACTATAGAATGCATATAGGAATGCATCAACACCTGATTTATCAACCATACATATAGCTATTGGTAAATCCCTTCTACCAAATTCTTTAATAAGATATATAGCTGAACCAGTAGTGTTGTCAATTAGACTTGGCTCTTTTAAATCAAGATCCATTGGTTCAACAATATATGCTGTTGTATGCGGTATGCTAGTGTATTCTGTATAGATGTATAGCGTTGAAAGTATAGCTAGTGCTAGTAATGTTACTATAGTATACGGTAGTAGTCTTCTAGATAGTTTCCTAAACCTTACAATACCATACACGTATACTATAACTAGTGCTATTGATATAATGAGTACATATGATTCAAAACCACGTGTACTAACAATAAGGTATGTGTCACGACTAGAACCTGTCACTAGTAGAGAGTTTGTAAAACCATGTAGGAATATGTGTTTCTCACTACCATCAACTAGGTTATGGAATGAAAGCTGTAGATCAGTTCTTAAAGGTGTATATACTGTAACATCCTTGTCTAAGAGGTATACACCAACAAAACCACTACTATACGTTGGAGCATACGATCTATATACTAGAAAGCCTATAATAATGAGGATTACGACTACACCATATCTCTCAATAGCCTTCTCTACAACACTACTATCCAATTACTAAACACCATAGTAGAAGAGAATAGGGTTTGTATGTAATAACCTTTACTTACTGGCGGTTAGTAGATAATACGATCGCTAATGCATTAACTGTAGCCAATCTCCTAACAACATCAAATGGATCGCTTGTACCCCACATTATATCTGATAATCTAGGATAACTACTCCAATCAATCTCTCCCCCATGGAGTACCTCTAATAACATTATAGTGTGTGCTCTATATGTATCAGCAATAGCTTCTAATACAACATCTTGGTCTTCAACAAGTACTTTCTTCTTAAAAACAAGTGTTTCAACAAGTATTTTCTCAAAAAGATCCTCTGTAAGATCGGGTATAGTATCCCATAGTGGTTTTTCAACAAGTCTATCTAGTTCATCAACAAGACCTGGTATATACTCTAGTGGAGCAATTGTTTCAAGCCATTTGTCTAGTGAAGCCTTTATTAATGCTATAGCGTGTTCTCTCTCTTCAACACTACCTACTATACTATAGTATGCCGAAGCTATTGAAACCAATCCAGCTATTGCTTCTACAAAACTCTTCTCACTTGGTATTTGGAGACTTGATGTAAACTGTTTTTCTAGTGTTTCAGCCATAACCTAGTACACCTAAAGAAGATATAGTGTCTAGGAAACCCTTAAAGAACCTAGGATATATTGTACTATAGTATCCTAGTTGAATACTATATGATCACCCGATACCCCTTGTATTTACTCAGCCGTTTTCTAAGAATAATACCTATGTTAAGTACTCTAGTCTATAGGTGATCTTGGTGATAATGATGTTCTATGGTAGCTATGTAAAATGTGTATCTACAAAGTTTCAAGCACTAGATTACCTATTTAAAAAGAGTATGTTTTCATACCTAGTGTTTTTAATGAAGATTATTATCTAGAGTAGTTTCTTAAATTCTAAGCTAAGTGATAATACTCATATACGGTAGTCCGTCATTATCTTAGGTAAGAGATATTGGATTGAAATGAGATAGTTATTCTAGGGGTGTTAGAGTATTGGCTAAGGTTGTACGGGTAAGATATGAGAAGGGTGTACTAAAGCCTTTAGATAGACTTGAGCTAAGGGAGGGTGAAGAGGTATTAGTTGAGATTCGTGAGGATATAATAGGGTTTGCTAGGTATCTCCGTAGCTTAGCTAAGCCTGGAGAGGAGCCAAGTATTATTCTTAGTAGGGAGAGGGAGAGATTTGGGTAAACGAGTAGTTATAGATGCTTCCGTAGCTGTTGACCTCATTGTTGGTAGGGATGAAGCTAGAGTAGGTGTTGCAGAGGAATTCTTCAACTTAGTGCAGAAAGGTTTTATTGAGGTTTATGCACCAAGACTATTTCTTGTTGAAACTGGAGGTGTTATTGTACGCTATATACCGAGAAATCTTGCAGAAGAAGCTGTTAACAGATTAGCAAAAATAGTGGCTACAGTACCTGATGAAGTCTTCTATAAAGAATCTATAAGAATAGCACTTAAGACAGGTTCTAGAGGTGCTGATGCATACTACATAGGTCTAGCAAACACTCTAAACATCCCCTTAGCAACTAATGATAGAGTACAAGCCATCAATGCAAGAAAGTCAGGAGTAAGAGCTTTCTACCTAATAGAGGAAATAAATTATTTCAAAGAATACGTTAAAACACAATAGCATAAAACACCTTCAATAACAAAGCTAGTTATTGATCCAGTAAAAACTATTTCTTATAAGCATAAGCGACCCCAATCACAATAGCGATCAATACGATAGCAACAACTATTACTATCAACCCCTCTTGAGATATATACACAAAGGCCCCGCCTTCACCAGGCTCTTCAGTTGTTTGTGTATAACATTTTGAAGGTACTTTAACATAGATGTTAATACTATTAGATGCTAGTTCATTTCCAGAGCTATCATAGAACACAGCCTTTACAGTCCAATAGCCTGGTCTTTCCGGATCTAATTGTTTAACTTTAAATTCATATTTAGCATAGTCAGGGTGCAACATGCAATACTTATTTCTACTAAGAGAACTACTATAATAAACAGCTCCATTAAGATCGTACACTATTAGTTTTATTGTATAGGAATCAAAACTATTATAGACATCTCTATCAACAGCAACATCTATCTCAGGTTTATTACTAGATGACCAGTAGTACTGGTCACACCTAATATATCCATTACTACATTTACAGAATGTGTTAATGAGATCATTTATTTCCCTCTCTAGATCTGCAGACTTTGTCATTATCTAGATGGATGAACTACCTACATTACAGCCCTTAGGTCGCCGAACATATATGTTCACAGATACCGTATCTAGAAGAGCATTTGTTTCAGCATCATATAACATTGCCTTTATAGTCCAATAGCCTTCTCTATTAGGATCAGGCATAGTTATGTGGTAGTATGTGTATGGCCAAGAATTTAGAAAGCCTCCATAATTAGGTTCACGTGTAATAGTATCATAGACTACTCCATGAGGATCTATGAGTTGGACTTCTACTTTATACTTCTTAAATTGGTCATAATTATAGACTTTTATAGTAATATCGAATATTCTATTATTGCATGAACTCCTGCATTTACAATAACTATCAATTTCGTCTTGTACATTTTTCTCAATCGTGCTCGGGTTCTCGACAATTTTTTATATATGGAGAGCTCTGTGTACTAGCTATTTCTGTATACATAGTTATTAGGCTTAGGAGTATGATTATGAGTGATAGATATAATACTGTATTTCGTGTATTTATATTAGTTCTTATTTTATTATTTGAATACCATATTGCTTTTTAGATCTAAATGGAAATACAGGTATACTAGACTTTTCCATTTTATTAGTTCCCTCACGTGTTTTCTATATGTTGAGTACTGATCGTTTGTTCTCTAGAGACTATGTAAACTTATTAGACAGTTTTCTGTAATAGCTTGTATAATATTGAGAGAGCTAAGTATGGTGGGTAAGGTCTTATTGTAGTATAAGTGAATTGAATAGAGAGCTTATTCATAATCTATGTTAGGTGTAAGAGTCTAATCTATTGTTTTCTGTCCTTACTCTAGTATCTGTCTCTTTAACTGGTTTCTCAACACGTTTTAACAAATGGTTTGAACATGGTATAAGTGCTCTAGCTGGAAGCTATGTAGGCTATAGAGATTACTCCTAGAACAGCTAGTGTGATCATTGTTACAGCTAGTAGGTTTCCAAGAAATATAGCTATTATAGACTTTTCTTTATCAAGACCTAGTAGGTATGCTATAAGGCTGCCAGTCCATACACCTGTTAGTGGTAGGGGTATTGCTACATATAGTGATAGTGCTAGGTAGATATACCTGCTTCTCCTAACTCTTTCAAGACCATTCCTAACCCTACTTACACTCCAACTATACATTTTCTTCAACAAACTATTTCTATTAACAATATTCTCTTCTAGAAAACCTAGTAGGTAGAGTAGTGGTATTGATGGAATAGAGCTAGCAATATATGAGAGTATGAATACTGTTAATGGCTCACCTAGTATACAGTAGCCTACAGGTATTGACGCACGTGCCTCTAGACCTGGTGTTAGTGATAGTAAGACTATTAATACTATACTCCATATATCCAATACGTAGTCCACCAATGCATCTATGGTGTATACTGGTTTGTCTAATATACATGAACTAGTAGATGTTGTTAAAAAGAATTATCCATTAAGAGAAGTCTATAGTCTACTCACATCTATAACAAAGCATCATAGAATACAGGGTAGTAGTGGTTTATGGAGTGCTGTTAGAGAGGTTAAGAGCTTTCTTGAAGAGAATGATTTAGATACAAGAGTCTATAGTATAGAGAATGGCTTTGATCTAGGTCTTTCTAAGACACCTATTGGATGGGATCTTGTTTATGGAGAAGTTGTTGTAAGAGAGAATGGGGTTGAAATAGCTAGACTAGATACGATCCGCCATCCAACACTAGTTATAGCTCACTCGCCAAGTGGTTTTGGAAAGGCGTCTATAGAGTTTGTTAAGTTAGAGAACTTGGAGAAGGCTAGTGGTAAAATAGCTTTAACAAACGATCCACCATACCTAGTCTACAAACTTGGCTTTAAACATGGCTTGGAGGCTATTGGATGGTATAGTATACAGAGATACCGGGATGCTGTACCATATGCTGGCTATTTCTTAGAACCTAGTGAAGAGCCTAGTAGAGTACCTGGTTTTACACTACCCAATTCACTTGTACAGAGGATAATGTCTAAAATTAGCCGTGGCTCTAGAATAGATGTTGAATGGAACATTGATACAAAATTCCATAGTAGTGGGTTGCCTATTCTAGAAACATGTATTGGTGATGGAGAATACGTTGTAACAGCTACAGCACATATCTGCCACCCCATACCAGGTGCTCACGATAATGCTAGTGGTTCTGCAGTATTGGCTGGAATAGCTATTGTATTGAATAGGCTCTATAGTAAGCTAGGTCTTAAGACAAGGATTTGTCTATACTGGGTTCCAGAATATACTGGTACTATAGCATTGTTTATCAAGGATATCTTAGGAGAAAACGTTATAGGAAACCTTAATCTTGACATGGTTGGATCTAGACAAGAAGTGACTGGTTCAACACTACACCATATTAGGAGCCTCTTAGCTAATGCTGGTGCATTAACACCTATTACATGGCTTTCAATAGAAGCAGTCTATAAGAGTGGTAGAGCATTCCATGGGCAGAGAACTATTGGTACTATTAGATATGATAGTATACCATATGGTAATGGAAGTGACCATGATGTGTTTAACATAAATGGCGTAGAAGGCGTTATGTTTAATGAATGGCCTAGTAAGTACTACCATACAGATCTTGATGCACCGGATACCATTGGTTATAGAGAGCTTTTAGACATAGGTGTTGCTTCAACACTATCTCTAATACTATACTCTAATCCATGTCTTGTAAATGGATTGGTTGACTATATTAGAAGCTATTATAGTGGCTTGTTCTCATGGTATGTTATGGAGTCTGTTAGTAGGGGTGCCAGCCAGAAGTTTGTCTCAGGTAGTCTATCAAAATACATAGCTCTTGCTCTAAATAGAGGTGTTAAGTGGGTTGAGGAGGGTGTTTTTGAGAAGCCGTGTTGTATTGAAGAAGGTTGTTATAGAGGATACACCTATATACCTCTTAGACGTATTGCTCTAGAACTTGGTATAAACTATTATAGACTAGTGGCTAGTAGGAAGTATCTTACACTCTTAGTTTCCTCAACACTACCAGCATTGCTTAAGAAGTGTTATGATACTAGAGAGGTTGTTAGTAATTGTTTAGCTGAACAAGTTATTGACTTAGATAAGCTTGATATAGCTTGTCTAGGATATAGAGGTGTTAAGTGTGTTGAAAGACTAGTAGAGGAGATTACTAGATGGCTTATTAAGAAAAAATTATTGGTTTAAACTCCTTTATGTAGGGTTAGAGAAAAAGAATATTGTTTAACCAAGTGATACTATAACACTTGTTGATACAACACCTGGATATACCATTTCTCCAATAACTAGTGTTGATCCTGTAAAGTTGTACCAGTAGTATCCACTAGCGTGCCATGGATAGTCGTACATTACCAGTGCTGTATCTACTTCAGCAACTTCTGAAGCATTTGTTATTACCATGTATGATAGCTCTAGTTCACGGCTTGTAATACTTGTTCCAATATAGTATCCTACTGGATAGTGTAGTAGGTATCCTTCAGTAGGTATTCCATCCTCCCATCTAAAGTATAGTCCTAGGTATGCGTATTCTAGAGTTCCTGGAGCATAGTATGTTGATGAGTTAGAGAATACATAGACATCTGCTAGTAGGAATGGAGCATATGATCCGGCATTATATGATACACCAACTTCTCCATAGTTGTATACTCCATCAGAACCCCAGAACTCGTATTCACTACTACTCCTTATAACAACTAGCCTTAAACCAAATGTATCAAATACTCTTGAACCACTGAAACACTCGTATGTCAACAACACTCTATAGAGACCATGCTGTACAGCTGGCTTCATAGGCCATATGTAGTCCCAGTATTCATACAACTGGCTATCATATACTGATATCTTATAGAAGTAGTATAGTATGAAGTCACGCAACGGTAGACTCCACTTAATCGGTAGATACATTCTTAGTTTACCGTGAAGCTGATCGCTTAGACTTGGGTTATAGACGTATCCTACATCACTACTTAACTTAAATGCTGAGAATACGTGTGGACCGCCCCATGAGTGACGGTATACTCCTCCGGGTGGTAGTGTTAGTACTGCTAGTGATGTATGATACCCACTTCTCCATCTAGCTATCATTGCTACACCAGCTATTTCTGGCTCTGTAACGAGTACTGGTATCATCCTCCAGTCTAGTGCTTCTGGTCTATCACCATAGACTGTATCTCCTAGCCCTAGTGGTGTAAATGGATCGTTTATTCTCTTAGTCTTTCTAGCTCCAAGGAATATTGTGGATTTACCATCTAAGACTAGTGGTACTAGTATTGATGAGGGTATTATAATGTCTTTATCTGGTGTCTTAACCTTTATCTTAACATCTATTACACCTGGTACAATATCCTCTGGTATACTAACTATACCTGTTACAACTGTTGAGCCGTTAACAAATACTGATTCTGGTAGTATAACTAGGTCTGATTCAACCTCCTTGTAAGCTCTAATAACTATCTTTGCCTTAACTGGTGGTACACCAGTATAGTTGAATTCTGTATTCGGCCTTAGACGTACAACTAGTTGTCCACTAACTCTATCCTGTACATCGCCTATGGGTAGTAGTGCTTCAGTTGATATACGTGCTTCAGTGTTTAATCTATAGATCTCTGTAGCAGGGTCTATTACTCCATCACCACTATAGTCTATCCAATCAAAAGCATCAACTCTTATCATGTATCCTTCACTATATGGTAGTACTGTAAAGTATGGGTATGGCAGGCTAGTGTTCTGGTATGCTACAACAACTTCTATATGGTCTATACCTTGTAGTAGATGCTTTGGTACAACAAACCACTGTGTTGTAAAGTCGTATACTCCATCGAATAATGTGTAGTCATATACTCTAACATACTCTGTAGCTTCAAACTCTACATCACCATATCCTTCAACAACTAGTGAGAAGTTCTCCATACTACCTGGTGTTAGTACTGTATAGTATGCTGTATCAACAAGTAGGTTTGCTAGAAGATACGTATCTGGTTCACCATATATTCTTAAATAGTTTTCAATAAATGCTCTACGTATACCCTCTGGTATATAGGCTTTAAACCCATCCTCCATAATAGCTTTAACCATAGAGTATGCATCAACACGTCCACTACCCTGGGCAAGACCCGGATAACCTATATCCTTAGCACCACTCTTAACTAATACCTTAAGCTCAATAGGTGATGGAGTATAGTTGTACTTTAACCTAAAGGCCTGTATAGCAAGTGCTAGTGAACCACTAGTTAATGGTGTAGCCTGACTAGTACCGCCAAACAAGTCTAGCCAAGCACCATAACCCCTACCCTCTATAGTACGTGTACCAGCCCATTCAAAACCACCAATATTAACAACATCTGGTCTTGGATAGCCTAAACCAGTTGGTCCACGACTACTAAACGGTATAATGTCGTCAGCGTATCCAGGCTGGTAACCATAGATCTGGTAGTATTCAAAGAGTGTTGAACCACCAACTTCTATTAAGAAGAACCCTGTACCTGGAGTACTAAGACTACTATATCCAGGGCCCTCATTACCGGCAGCAAACACTATTGTGACATTATTGCCTATAAGCATGTTCACCATGACTATTTCATCAAAGAGTAGTGAGAAGTAGTCCACACCTGGGAATTGGTGAGCCCACTTAGCCACTCTAACATAAGCCCAGCTATTACTAATAATGTCTGAACGATGTATTCCAGCTGGATACGGGATTAGAGCCTCTAAACTTGGGTCGTAGTAGAACTCATAGCCAGCAAGCCACATTTCTGGTGGAACAAGATCTCCTACAAGGAACCCAGTACCAGAAGCTAGTTTAGAGCTCGGTGCTACACCATATAGTTTCTCACCCTCTTCACTATATAGTGGATAGTTTAGTCTACCACGAGCAGCTATACATGTAGCAACCTCTGTTCCATGACCATACCAGTCAGTGTATATAGCTAGGTAATCACCCCCCGGATCAAGCCCTATATACACACCTGGTGTACCAGGTATAATCTCTGATGGTACTCCATACTCATAAACTATTGTAGAGTTTGCTAGTCCAAATGAGTCTAGATAGTATCCAGATAGTGAGCCTAGAGCGAAATCAGCTATACTATCATTGTCAAAGTCCCGTGCTATAATCTCACTACCCCATTTAACTATTGGTTCATCTGCAAAGCTGTAGTCGTACCACGATGGATCTGGTTCACGCCAATAGATCTCTCCAAGCACTTGTTGTTCAAGCTGTATCATAAGTATTGAGAGTTCATAGAACGCTGTCGATAGATCGAATATTGCTGTATCATAGACACCAGGTGATTCTGTATCAACAAGTACTACTGGTACATCAATTGCTATATAGTACATTGTAACCCAGTCAACAAACCATACTCTAGCAACACCAAACTTGTATACACCACTAGCACTTGTTATGTTCCCTATGTAATAGTCTACTGGGAAGTAGTCATACCATATTACTGGTGCTCCAAATATCGATGAGTATAGTGTATCATAGACTAGGTAGACAGCACCACTAGTGTTTAAATACCCCTCATTATCACGTACAGCTATAACATTAGTGAACACAAAATGTTCATCCATAACAATTGTTAGTGGTATACCATTTTCATCTCTAGCCATAGTCTCTAAGCCAAGCTCTGGATTACTAAAGTCTAAACCAGTATCAACAACACCTACAACAACGCCTTCACCAGTAACATTATAATCACTCCAAACATCCGGTGCACCGAGAAGCTTGACGCCGCCAAGCAATCCACCACTACCACTTCTAACACCAAAACCGTCCTCCTTACCAAGCAACTCAATCTTCTTACGCTCAACATCAATAATCTCGTGGAGAGGCGGTGATGGAAGTATCTTAACAACACCGCTGTGCATAGCAATCTCTTTAACGTCATCAACAGTAGCTTGTACATAAGCCATAACCATGTTATCAGATAGCTTAGTTACATACCTAACTCTTCTAGAATGCTCCTTAATCCACTCAATAGAATCTCTATAACCAATAACAATAACTGGTTTAGACCCCTCATAAAGTGTTAACATACCCTTAGGGCTTGAGCCCCCTATAGAAGCTATCTTTATCTTCTTATCAATCTCTGTATTATAGCTTTCAAGCAAACCACTAGCTATCTTTTCCTCCCAGTTTGGATCAAACAATACTTTTTTACCTAGACTACTGTCTATAGAACCTGCTGTTGCAGTTAATGGTGTAACCATAGATGCTATTAGAGCAACTACAAGTACTACAACTATGATTCTATTCAACAACATAATCTACCCACCAATACAATCTCACTCCTACACATTATCTAAGTAGGAAGAGATATAAAACTAATACGTTTTGTACACGTTTAAAGATTATGTATAATTTATACAATATAATGGTTAAATCAAATAGATATAGAGTGTATTGAAAACAACTCAACAACCTAGTTGTTAGATAACAGTAGAGCTATAACCCATTACTTTAATAATAGTAGTGTAGGTGATATTAAATGGTTAGACTGCTGCTGAGTAATAGAGATAATGGCGTATACGAGTATTACTTTGAACCAGTTGTTAAAGAGAATACAGAAGATGTTTTAAGAAAGTTTCTTAGAAAGCATGGTTTTGTTAGAAGATTTAGGGTTAACCCATTAGATAAACTTGAGAAAGCAAGGATCATTTCTGGAGAGTATGGAGGTAATGGAGAGGAGATTTTAAGTGCCATTAAGAGAGAATGTATGAATAAATGTAGTGTTGAAGAGACTAACCTATTTCTAACCGTTGTTAAAGAAGCAGTAGATGTTATTAATAAAGCTATTGAGAAGTCTATAGAGTGTTATAGAGAGTGTTTAGAAGAAGTTGTTAAGAAGTAGTTGATCTAGATCTTTTTAGTATCTTCTATAAACTCTACTATCTTCTTTAACACATTATTAAAAGATAGATCTTCTAATGGTATACCAGATGCATTACGGTGTCCACCGCCACCTAGCTTTTGTGCTAGAGTTGATACGTCTATAGAGTTACTACGTAGACTAACTGCACTAGGATACACTATGATATAGAGATCTGCTCTAAACCCTGACTCTATAAGCTTTAACTGTATCTCTCCAGGATGTATCCTCTGGTCAATGCTTTGTGATATAGCTATAGTGTATCCACATACATTCTTTAAGACGGTATTTGATAATGTTCTATTAAGCATTCTCTCATACTCACTATGTATTTGCCCATAGAGGCCTCTAGCCCAGCTAGGCCAGAGTTCCCCATGTATAAAGGAATCTAGTGCTCGATATCGTATATCCCAGTCAAACCATCTAAGTATTCTCCTCCAGTAGGTAGTTATGTCTAGTTGGTTAAGGAATAAGTCGTCGTCTCTAGCTAGATCTACTAGTGCTTTAGAGTAGTTATCGTAAAGGTTTAGTTTATTAGCTATAATCTCTGCTGTAACACGCCTTTGATCAACTGCTATCTTTACACCCATACTCTTTAGTTCTTCATAGTAGTTGCTACGCCAACAATGGTGATCTATCCAGTGAACTCTTATACCATAGTCTAGTATTTTTGACAAGTAATTCTTTACTTCAAGAAAATTCTTTGACAACGGGTTTAAGTCTAGTATGAATAAGTGGGAGTATGTGGGGTCTATTGCTTGTGTTCTAAAAAACTCGTAAAGGAATTTACTAACAGCATTTATTGTAGACAACCTCTTTGTTACATGATAGTGTTCTCTATATAATGCATACCTTGCCACTAATGTTGCTGAGACTATACCATCTAGATCCCAGTGTGATATTATATGCAACTAGTGTACACCATACATATTCTATGGACAACCTACTAGTTAGAGTAGTCTGTACCAATTTTTTAGTCTAGATAAAAGATGTAGGACAGAGTTTAAAAGTTTTTAAACAACTATTCTAACGTCTACGAGACTCTATACCAAGTTTTCTAAGCTGATTAACCTTCTTAAGCAATATAATAGAATCCCTCCACAAAAGCAGACTTACTAGTCCAAGGAATACTGTTGGATACCAGTCGATACTAGCTATACGGTAGACTATATACGCTACTAGGAATGTTGTTGTAGCAATAGCGTAGAATAAAGACTTTGGTATAAGTAGTTCACGTAGTATAATGAACGTTGATAGTATAGAGCTACGTGGTTTAACAGCTACATAGCCATCATCAGTCTTAACAACATAGCCCATTTCAAGAAGCTTATCAAGATGATGCCTTACACTATTAGGACTACGGAAGCCAGCAATACGCTGGATTTCACGTATACCAAGTGGTTTCTTACTTGTAAGAAGTATCATATAAACTTGTAGTGTACTACCAGAGAGGTTTATCAATGGATCACGTGTAATCCGCAGCCTCCTTGTCCTACTAAAACTGGGTAACAACTAGTAAACCACCTAGTATAACTATAGAATAACACCCACCTAAATAGCTTTTGACTACCACAATAATAGTTTAGAAGTAGGAGAAGGAGAGTTATAGTATGTTTATCTAAGAAGCCTTCTTACAACAACATGTGCTACAACTAGTGATACAGTAGCTATTGCTATAGCATATAGTAGGTCTGTTGGCACTAGTATGTGTCCTCCTAGAGTAGGCTCTTGCATTGCCGTGTTATTGAATACATTTGTATTATTTATACTTGTATCTATACTTGTTTCTCTAATATTTGTGTTATGTGTTGGAGACGGCGCTTGTACTAGTTCTACACCTCTACGTGTTAGCAGCCTATATTCTCCGCCATGACCGCTTGATCCAAGGATATATACTCTAGCATCCACTATAGCTCTATAAACACCTCTATCAACAACTATTGTAGCATCTACTGGCACAACTAATGTTATATTTGCAAGCGTTATCCTAGACAACGGTTTTACAACATACTCTCTATTAACAACATGTATCTCCTCCTCCAATACCGTGTCATTATCTAGGACAACTCTTATAACAGGGTTTCCTAAAACACTTAAATAGACTGTCTTGTTAAGAAGATTATGTGCCTCAATAGATATGGTGGCGTGTTTTCTACCAAAAGCAATTGTCTCATCAACATCTAGTACTATATCAAATCCTTCTAGAGAATTACTGGATAGCACTGTAGAAGAACCTATGGATATAAGAAATAATGTCATCACTAATATGGGTACGTATAGTCTATTAATCATAGATACACCAAGTCTATATCTATAGAATAGACCTTATAATATTTTAGGAAACCACTCTATAGCACATTCACTACAAAAACTTTGTACAAGTAAAACAACTAGACTGGATTAGGCCTTATATAAGGCTTTACATCAACTACAACTGATCTGGTGTCAATAAGGTATCCATCAACAGTCACTGCTACAGAAATCAATGCTCTACCCCAGTGTATAAACCTTGTCTTTACAATACGGTCATAGCTTGAACTAGGCTTTATATGTATAGGCTTTATATCGCTTGAACCAACAACTTCTATACCTAAACCACCAATCCTTATAGCAGCACTCACTTCCCGATCATTACGGTTGACAATCCTTATAAGAACTTGTACAGTCTCTCCTTCACGTGGTTCTCCAATTATATTGACTCTATCAATCCTTATATTCTCAATCCTAGGCTGTATTAGTTTATCAAACTCACGTATCCATGTATCAATTATTTCTGGAGACCAGAATTCAGCCCACCAGTAGTCACTATCAAGTGCGTGCCATAGACACCATCTTGCTCTACTGCTATAATCGTCTCTACCACGTATCATCCTCTCATAAGCACGTAGTAGCCTATACCTACTAGCTACTGCAACCCAGTATTTCTCATGATCAGCCTTCTCACCTCTCCATTTACTAAAAGAGCCTAACCATGTATTTGTTGGTACATGTTTTAGTACACGTCTAGCAGGTACTTTATTAACCATTTCCCTTAAATGACTAAGTTTTATGAAGCCTTCATCATCTAATGCTATAAGGTAGTCTGTTAGTTTATCTAGGAAGAATGCTGTTAATGGAGGGTTTTTAGGGAAGACCATCCAGTTCTCTCCATCAAGTGCTAGAACAAGTGTCTTTACTTGTTTATTAAACCATTTCCTAGCTACATATAGTGAGAACTCATATGCATTCCTCCATGCATGCCCCTCACTTGCGTAGTGACTTTTAAAACCTAGTATGTTGCTTAACTCACTATCACGGAAAAAGCATGTTATATAGTCTCCAGTAGCTACGTTAAGGAGTATATAGGGCTCATAAATACTGTCTTTATCACCTTCAGCTCTAGCATAATGGTACTTGTCATCAAGTACAGTATACTCTATACCATTAGCTCTATATATTGGTACAAGACCCATTGAGAAAGCCATTTCAGGCGTCCATAAACCCTTAGCATCATAGTCTAGTGTTTTTTTAGTAACATCTCTACCATAAGCTATCTCTTCATCAACAATATCTCCTGCATCAAGAACATCTACTAGGAAGCCAGCAATAGTGTGTGCATAAAGACTAGTTAATACATCAATTTGGTTTCTCCTTATAGCTTCTCTATAAAACTCTAGTGCTTCTCTAACAAGTCCAACTTCATAACAACCACTATCATACTCTTCACCAGATACAAACCTTACACCCTCTTCAATAGCTTTAACCCATTGCTGGAGGAGGCTAGGGCTTAGATTATATGTTGTTCTAAACCTCTCCTTCTCCTTAAGCAATACTGCATGGTAGTGGTATGGCCCATAGCCATAGGGTGTTAGATATCCTCCCCATACATAGACATATGCCCATGGAGCATGTATTTTACCGTCCGGACCATAGTTTGGTGCTTGATGGTTATGCCATACTATTGTAAAGTAGAATGGTTCTCTACTACTCGGCTCCTCTACTATAAAGTATGTTTTATCAACTAGTTTATCATCAACATATAGTTCTAGATAGTGTTCTCCAACACCCTCCTTTATGGGGATTTCTATAGGTTGTTCCGGTATGCTATACTCTCGATTCTTTGACAACTCTAGTTTAGCTTCATATACTGTCTCTCTACCATCCTTGTATACATAGTCTAGTTTAAATGAGTGTTCTCCATTAACACTACTATATATTTTAATAAATGCTTTCTCTAAACCACCTTTTCTAACAAAAGGCTTCATTAATATAATATATGCTTCAACACCATTGATTGTTTTAGGAGGTACTAGAGAAGCTATTGTATATCCCATTACCTTATAGCACCTACTATCTATACATAATATTCTGGTTAGTCTAGATAGGCTATTTATGTTTACTGACTAATCCTAGACTATATAGTTTGAACCTGTCTAGAAGAGGCTATGGTGGACTACTAGTAGATTTTTTAATGATCTTCTAGAGTAGGAGGTAGTTTAAATAAAACCTTAAATAAGTACGAAACTCTATACCAATACTGTATAGAGCCGTTATCAAAGGTGATTGTAGTGTCTAAAAACATACTAGTCTCACTAGCTATAATGATCCTATTGATGGCAAGTATAGTAGGCTCTATAGGATATAGTTTTAGAACACAGACAACACCATTATACGTCGTGTTTATATGGCACTACCACCAGCCATGGTACTATAATGCTAACCAAACAGGCTTTATACTGCCATGGGTTCGTATGCATAGTATTGGAAACTACTATAAAATGGCATATATACTATCTAAACACCCAGATGTTAAGGTAACGTTTACATTCAGTGGATCGCTTCTTGTACAACTAGTGGATTATGTAGAAAACGGTCTTATGGATTATAGGCAGGAACTTTCATGGAAGATAGCTAATGGTGAACAACTTACTGCTCAAGAAGTATATGATATGGTTAGAATACCCGGCGGCTTCTTTGATATAAACTGGGCCCGTATTGTTGAACAAATACCTAGGTTTAAGTATCTACGTGATAAAGCACAGAGTGTTTTCCGTACATGTGCACAGCTTCCATTATCTGAAGAAGAATTTGTAAAATGTGTTGCAGACGGGTTTAGCGGTGGCAACTATAGTAGTCAGAGAATAATAGATCTAGCAGTACTATTCAACCTATTCTGGATAGACCCAATGGTTGCACAGGAGAAGTATCCAGAAATCTATAGTCTTATGGAACGTGCTAAGACAGAGTCTCTACCAAAATACACACTTGATGAACTAAGGAGTGTTCTTGAAACACAACTCGATATTATGGAGGATATTATACCAACTTATGCAGAGCTAATATCTAGTGGTCAAGCAGAAGTTATACCAGTACCTTATAGCCATCCACTAGCACCAATACTAGCTGATTTTGGCTGGAGAGAAGACCTTGCTATGCATATTAAGAGGAGTATTGAGTTATTCAACAATGTATTCAACTATACACCAGTTGGTATGTGGCCTGCTGAACAAGCCATTAACGAGTATGTTCTTGAGGTTATGGCTGAAAACAATGTATCGTGGGTTGCTTCAGACCAGAGTATACTTGCTAAAACAGGTGTTGACGCATACGTCTTAGACAACTACGGTGTACCATGGTATATCGACTTTAACGGTAAACGTATATACTTGTTCTTTAGGCATACAGACCTTAGTAACCTTATAAGCTTTGTATATGCTAAATGGGATTCATACCAGGCTGTTGAAGACCTTATAAACCGTATACAGTCTATAGCTGGAGAAGCTAGTGGGCCAAGGTTTGTAGCTATAGCACTTGATGGAGAGAATCCTTGGGAACACTATGAAGAGTTTGGAGACATATTTATAGACTACCTATACCAGAGACTTAGTGAACTGCAGAGTCAAGGTGTTATACAGACTATTACACCACACGAGTTCCTTGAACAACATAGTGATGTAGCTAACGAGCTACCACTAAACACCTATACATACCTAGACCTAGAGGGCTGTGATATAGCTAACCTACCAATAGACAACTATGGAGATGCCTATGAACAACTGCCAAGAAAGACTGTACAAGCACACATACCAGAGGGTTCATGGGGTGCTGGAGAACTAACAATATGGATTGGTGATAGACAGGAGAATACTGGTCTTATGTGGCTTGCTAAAGCACGTGAGGATATACTTGATGCACTTGGTGTTGAAGACCTTGTTGACGCATATAGTGTCTCTCCAGAAGCTGTTGAGTACCTATTACGTGCAGAGGCTAGTGACTGGTTCTGGTGGTATGGTGGTGACGGAGGCGGTTCTCCAGAACCGTTTGACCCATTGTTTAAAGCATTCCTCTACCGTGCCTACGAGGCTGCTAACACTACACCACCTGCTTATCTTAAAGCTAGCTTCTACCCAGATGGAACTTCACGTGGTTGGATTAACTCTGAAACTCCTAAGCCTATTACAGAGACTATAACTATTGATGGAGTACTCGATCCTGCTTGGGAGACTTCTATAGATGCTGGTGAGGGTCTTAACATATCTATTGGTCCAAACTATATTAAGTACATGTACCTTGCTGTTGATGGAGATGGCTTGATACTAGCATTTATACCATGGTCTAGCAGTATATTTAGTGATGAAGGTTTAGAAATAAGTGTTTATACAACAACACCGCGTAGAAGCCTTAGTCCATACAATCCAGGCTATAACGTCTATCCTAGACAGAGTGTAGAGACTGATCTAGGATTGGCTATAGCTTTTGAAATACTGATCAAGCCTTCTAAGGGAATAGCTTATGTTAGAGCAGCTGATGGGTCTGGAGGATACTATGACTTGTTTATGTCAAGTATTGGTGTAGGAGACGTTGTTGAAATTAAGATACCATGGTCTTACCTAGGTCTTGTAGCAGGCGATCTAGCCTTTATAGCTTCAGCTATATACCATAACGGCGATCTAGTAGAGTATTCAACAAGACTTGGTAAGACTTATAGACTACAGGTTCCAAGAGCTGTAGCCGCAGCACCTGGCGAGGTTATTGTAGAGATCAACGATCCTGTTGGAGACGATGATGGAGCAGGCGGTTTCGAGTATCCAACAAACCCTGTGTTTAAGGACGGTGTTTTCGATATAGTGTTGTTCCGTGTAACAGATAGTGATACAAAGATTGTATTTGAAACACAAGTTAGAGAGCTTGGAGGAAACCCGTGGGGTGGGCCCAACGGGTTCTCAATGCAGTATATACACATATACATACATACAACACTTGACGTACCCGGACGTACGGATACCTATGGATTAAACGTTAACATTTCAGACTATTGTGCATGGCATATAGCAGTACTTATAGCTCCAGGGTGGGAGACCGATCCTGTGCCGGATGGTCAGAGAGCAGCTATATACTACTATAACGACACAGTTATTGTGCAGGATGGTAAGTTTAAAGTATATGCTGATGAGACAACAGGTACTATTATAGCTGAAGTTGGTAAGGACGTACTTCCAGACTCCTCTCATGCAGTAAACTGGACATTTACTGTTGTACTAACAAGTTATGACGGCTATGGAGAGTATCGTATAAGGCCTTTCGGTCCAGAAGCAGGAGACTGGGTCGTTGGTGCACCAGGTTATGCACAGGCAATTGTTGCTGGTGTACTACCACGTGTAATGGATGTTGTAGCACCTACAGCTGATCAACAGTATGAGATGCTTAACAGCTTTGATCCAATGACTGGTAAGCTTGCAACACTATATGGTGTTAACAAGTCTATACAAGAGGTTATACCGACAATTACTGTTACAGAGACAGCTACTGAAACAACAACAGTGCCTACAACAACTACAGCTATTTCAATAGTGATACATGCTACAACAGAGTTTAGGACTGAGAAGACAACAGAGTTGTTGACAACTACAACAACAGAAACTGCTAGAGAAACACTATATACTACAACAACAGTGCTGTCTACAGAGACGGCTGAGAAGACAGTATCAACAACTGTCCAGGCAGGAGCACCTACAACACAGCTTGTTGGATTTACGTTAATAGGTCTTGTAGTAGGAATACTTGTAGCACTACTAACTCCGTTAAAGAAGGTTTTTAAATAAAATCTTTTTTATAACCTACTACTTACTCACCATCTAATGATAAAGCTCTAATACTCTATTAATGATGTATTGAAATTCCTTATATATCTCATATACACTAGAATATTCTAGAGGGGTGTAGTTATTGGCTAGAGTAAAGCTTATTGATGTTGTTAAACGTTTTGGTAAAACAGTAGCTGTTGACCATGTTAGCCTAGAGATTGGTGATGGAGAGTTCTTTGCACTACTAGGTCCTAGTGGTAGTGGTAAGACTACAACACTAAGGCTTATAGCTGGTCTTGAAGTACCTGATGAAGGAGAGATCTATATTGATGACAAGCTTGTAAACTATGTACATCCAAAAGACCGTGATGTTGCTATGGTTTTCCAAAACTACGCACTATACCCACATATGAAGGTATATGATAATATAGCATTCCCATTAATAGCTCGTAGGAGAGAACTTAGACTATCCAAGGAGGAGATCAGTAAACGTGTTGTAGAGATAGCACGTATGCTTGGTATTGAGAACCTCCTCAACCGCTACCCTAGCCAACTTAGTGGTGGGCAGCAACAACGTGTAGCACTTGCACGTGCACTTGTACGTAAGCCTAAGGTATGGTTACTAGATGAGCCTTTATCAAATCTTGATGCAAAGCTTAGGCTTTTAATGAGAGCTGAACTTAAGAAGCTTCAGAGAGAGCTTGGTGTTACAACAGTATATGTTACACATGACCAGGTTGAAGCACTCTCTATGGCTGACCGTATAGCTGTAATGGATCAGGGTAGGGTTCAACAAATAGGTAGACCACGCGATCTATACTATAGGCCAGAGAACACTTTTGTAGCTACATTTATTGGTTCACCACCTATGAATCTTATTGAGTGCGAGTTTGTTGAAGTTGAAGAAGCTCCTTATACACGTGGTATTGGTTTTGAGGGTAGGGAGGTTACAGGCTACCTACTTGACTGCCATGGATTCCGTGTAGCATTGTCTAGAGATATGGGTAGTAAGGTTAAGGAGGGTCTTAGAGGTAACGGGGTTATTCTTGGTGTTAGACCAGATTTTATGAAGATATATATGGCTAAGCCTCCATGGAGTGATATTATAGAGGCTGAAGTAGTTGTTACAGAGCCTCTTGGTTCAGAAAATATTGTTACAGCAAGGTTTGGCGACAAGATTATAAAGATCAAGGCATCACCAGATACAACGCCTGATATGGGTTCAAAGATCTATGTAGAGATTGATTGGAAGAAAGCTCTATTATTTGATAAAGCTACTGGTAAGCTGTTAGTATAGCATAGCTTTTCTTCACACATGTTAAACAAGTTTATTAGCATCTAAGTTATTCAAAAGTCTAGTTTTAAATGTAGTCAAGTACTTAGTTAATACTTGTATATAGAATAAACGATAGGTGTACTAGATATGAGTAGGAAAGCTATAACACAAACACAAGCAATCATAATAATAGCTATTATAATAGTAGCTGCAGTAGCAACAGTCTTAATACTGCTACCGCCAGCCGCACCAGTTGAAACAACAACACCAACCACTACAACACCTACAACAACACCAACCACGCCAACTACACCAACTACTACACCAACACCAACAGAGACAACAACACCTAGTACACCTACAACAACACCTACAACAAGCCCGACAACAACACCTACTACTCTAACTAGTCCAACAACACCAACCACTACAACACCTACAACAACACCAACCACGCCAACTACACCAACTACTACACCAACACCAACAGAGACAACAACACCCACAGAAACTACAACTCCACCACCGGGACTCGTTGAAATGCGGTTTGGTGAAACAACTATTCGTGTACCCTACTGGCTTAAAGACTTTGCTGATAAGTGTAAGTCTGGTGAAATAGGTACTATTGAGATAAACTTCTGGACACAAATGGAGGAGTTTGAGAAGACTATTATTGAGGAGGTTATATCACAGTTTGAAGAGGAGTATCCATGTATACATGTAAGGTATACTAACATAGTTGGTGGTCTTGGAGAACTAAAGATACGTGTTATGGCTGCTGTACAAGCTGGTGTTGTAGAAGAGGGTGTAGATGTGTTTACGTGGGCTCACGACTGGACTGGAGAAATGGCTGATGGAGGATATATTGTACCACTAGACCAGTTTCTCCCAGAAGAGACACTAAGCGATCTAAGCGACCAATATCTTGTAATGGCTTATGAAGCAGGTAGCTATCGTCTAAGATACTATGGTCTCCCATGGGCTGCTGAAGCCATAGCCCTTATTGTAAACACTCAGCTCGTAAGTACTCCACCACAAACATTTGATGAAATGAAGGCTATTATGGAGGAGTACTATAACCCTGATGAAGACATGTATGGTATTGCTTACCAGTTTGACGCCTACTTCATATATCCATGGGTTACAGCTTTTGGTGGATACTACTATGATGAAGTAGAGGATGCTGTTGGTGTAAACTCTACTGGTACAAAGGATGGTGTCAAGTTCTATATACAGAACATACTACCCTACATAGATACATCAGATCTTGGCCACGAGTTCCAGTTAAGCACATTTACTGAAGGGAGAGCACCATTTATAATAACTGGTCCATGGGATATACCATTGATTAAGGATTCTCTTGGAGAAAACTTTATTGTTGTACCAATACCTAAGATTGATGATGAACACATACCTATGCCATTTGCTGGTATAAAGCTTCTATGGATGACACCACTAGCTCTAACAGACCCGTATCGTGGTAACGCTACACTACTGTTTATGCTATGGTATTCTCTAAACGATAACTCTCTAAAAACACTTGTTGATGAAGCAGGCTTCATACCTGTTAAACTATCACTACTAGAGTATGTCTACGAACATGCTGATGAATACCCTGTAGTATTTGGCTTTGCACAATCAGTTGCTCAAGGATACCTTATGCCTAAATCTGCTAAAATGGGTAAGGTATGGGCTGTTGGTACATGCTTAAACGCTATTATACAAGAGTATGTACAAACACTACAGAATACAGGCTCTATTGAAGAAGCAGTTAATGCTGCTATAGCTGTTGTAGACGACATACTTGATCAATGTTATGCCGATATCATGCAGTCTCTACAGGAAGAATAGTTTTTACAATAAATATTTTTTAAACTATCTACAAATACTTCTTTCTACTAAAGTATGTGCTAGTAGTTAAAGTTTATAGGTTTTAATAATCTATTAGTCTATTGTAGTAGTGTACTAGTAAGGTGTTTAGACTAATGGCTCTACTACGTAGAGGTGCTAGAAGGGTTCTAAGACTCTATCCCATAAAGGTAGCATTGGTATTAATAATACCTAGTTTAGCACTATACTTGTTCTTCACTATATGGCCTATAACATACTCGATATACCTAGCATTTACAAATGCTGCTGAAACAAATATTGCTCCAAATCCAGACTATATAAGGGATCTTGAGAACGCTAAAGCATGTGTATACAATGCTAATGAGACACGTGAAGAGATCCAGAGTAGGGCTTTAGAAGCTTATGAATCCGTTGTTGATGCTAGAGCAAAGCTTACTCAATTATATGATAAACTTAATAAAGCTGTTGAAGAAAACCGTTCTATTACACCTATTGAGCTCATGGGGTTGACTAAGGTTTCTAGAGAAGCATATAAGGATGTATATAGAGCAGCTGATGATGTTAAAGGATTATTTGTATGTAATACAACATATGCTATTATAAGCCCCTATATAGAGGGTAATCTTAGTGCAGCTGCTAGTAGACTAGCTAATGATGTTGTTAAACCTCTTGAGTCAAAGTTTATGAAGCCATTAACCCCTAGTGAAGCCCGGGGGATTAGAGATGCTGTTAACGATACTATTGTTAGGATCAATCTTACTCTTACAAGTATTGAGGTTATTGCTAAAGACTTTGACGGCTTTATAAAGAGTGTTCTAGACTCTATAGACCAGGAGCTTGATAGACTTAAGTTGAAAACAGTTGGTTTAAAGAATGTTGATGAACTACTCCATGACTCTAGGTTCATATACTCTATATTTAAGACACTATTGTTTGTATTAACAAGTGTTCCATTAAAAGTAGCTGTTGGTGTAGCATTAGCATTCTTCTTCTCATCAGAACTAATCTATGGTAGAAAGATTATGCGTGCACTCCTACTAACACCATGGGCTATACCAACACTGTTGTCAGTGACCACATGGCGTATGTTGTTTGAACCAGGTGCTTTTCTACAGCAAACATTCTCCTACCTTACTGGACACAAGTTCCTTATATTGAATAATGAATGGGATGCATTCATACTATATAATATTGTAGAGATGTGGCTTGCCTACCCATTCATAATGACCGTCACTATGGGTGCTATAGCTGGTATTCCTAAGGAGATTATAGAGGCTACGTATATTGATGGTGCTAGTGTATGGCTTAGATTTCGTAAGGTATTGCTCCCACAGGTTATGAGACCAGTATTGTTTGCTACAGTGCTAACGACAGGTGCTTCACTACAAGCATTTATGGTACCACTACTTATCAATGGCGGTGGACCATCCGGTTCTATATCTGTTCTAGGGCTGGAGCCAAGGTATGGTAATCTTAATGAGTTCCTCATACTCTATGGATATAACCGTGCATACATTGATCGCGAGTATGGTCTTGCAGCTGCTGTCTACCTTGTTGTTGTAGTGTTTCTAGCTATCTATGTACTTGCATGGCTTAAGCTTACACGTGGTGGGAGGGGTAGGTAGTTATGGCTAAGTCTAGGAGATACAGTAGCTCTATAGGTGGAATGTTTAGACACGGGTTTGGATTTATAGCTACAGTTTATGGTGCTAAGATAGTTCTTACAGTTGTTGGCTTGCTAATACTGTTTTCACTACTATTTCCAATATTGTTTGCTGTAATAACATCTATTGTTAAAGGAGGTGTTCTAGTCACAAGCCTTGATCTATCAAAGTACAACTATACTCTAGCAAACTATATAGAAGCAGTAACTGATGAAGAATTCCAGAGAGCTGTTGTTACAAGTATTATAGTTTCTATACTAAACATTATAGTAGCTGTAGTAGTTATAACGCCAGCAGCATATGCTTTCTCAAGATTCAAGTTCTGGGGTAGAGACACAATACTATTCTCATACCTAGTGCTAAGCCAGGTAGGTGGAGGATTTGGTATAGCAGCTGTTATAGCACTCTACGTATTCCTATTAAAACTACAGGTTATGGGGCTGCCGTTACTTGGAAACCCGTTTGTACTACCACTAATATATACAGCTGGAGCCGTGCCATTCCAGACATGGTTGTTGAAAAGCTATTTTGATGGACTACCTAAAGAACTTGATGAAGCAGCATTTATTGATGGAGCTAGTTGGGGCCAGATAGTATTCAAGGTAGTACTACCAGCGTCAAAGTCTGCTATGGTTATAATAGCTATATTCGCCTTCATGGGTGCGTGGGGAGAGTTTATTATAGCAGACTTCCTACGTGTAAAGACCATAGCTGCATACCTCTACGTCACAGCTGCTGGACAACGTATGTACTGGTCAAAATTCGCTGCAAGAGCCATACTATTCGCTATACCAATCATAGTACTATATGGTGTAGCACAGAAGTATATTGGTGAAGCACTACGTTATGGAGCAGCAAAAGGCTAGCCTCGGTAAACCATAGTATTCTCTAAACCCCTCCTATAACAATCCAGAGCCATAGAAGCAGATCGATCCCATGAAAACTCCTTAGCTCTCCTAATACAGGACTCACGTATCCTCCATGGAGCATCAGGGTTTTTCAACAAAACAGTCTTAAGTTCTTCATCAACAATACTCTCTACAACCCTCTTCCAAACACTACTCCATGGCCTATAGTAGCCGCTCTCCATAAACAGGAGCATGTCAGCAGTTGATCTAGTGAACTCTCTAATACAGCCCTGTCTTACAAGAACACCAGTACCGAGTACGCTGTGCTCACGTATATCAAGTACTGTTTCAGCTAATCCTCCAGTTCTAAAAGCAACAACTGGTGTTCCAGAAGCCATAGCTTCTAAAGCCATAATACCAAATGGCTCGTAACGGCTTGGAGCAAGGTATACATCAGCAGCTATATAGGCTAACTTATATATTGACGGTGTCCTGCCAAAAACAACTCTCAAATTCTCATGATAGAGTAACGTCTTCTCAATAAAAGGCTTTAATAGATTAGTATCCTCAATTACTGGTAGAGGCATCAACACTATTCTAGCATTCCTAACTCTATAGACAAGATCCTCTAAACCATCAAGAACTATGTCAAACCCTTTTTGAGAAACAAGTCTACCAGCCATAACAGCTAGTGGGCCAACTTCTTTAAACGGGTAGATCCTACAGCCTTTCTTAAAGGGGTAGATGTTTATATTATAGAGGTACTCTCTAATACTATCATAGGCTATATATGGCTCATCTTCTCTAAGACTAGCTAAACCCTCTAACTCAAAATAATTCCTTAAAACAACACGGTCAGCCTTTAAATCATTCTTCAACATATCAGCTAACTTCCTATGACAAACAAGTACATCTTTCAATAAACTACTATAATTCCATACAGTACCATTATATATGATACATGATTTATCCTCAAGATCCCTTCCAATAAAACCTAGTATATGGAATAGATAGTTTCTACTAACAGATACTAGGCAATCACATAGCAATCCAGCAAATCTTTCAAGGATATTATTTGATAAACCAACTAGTTTATCTAATGAAGAACTCTCTAAAACACCTCTATAACAATACCTTACTATAGTACTAGGATTTAAACCATAGAATCCTAGATCACGGCTATAGATAATCCTCTTAGATAATAGGTGTACTTGGTATATAAAAGCAGGGTATATACCAAGTCTATTATAGAGCATCTTCAACTCTACTAAAACAGGTATTGAATGCCAGTCATTACAATGTACTATATCTGGATAAACACCCTCTTCAAGCCTCTTTTTAGCATAAGCTAGTATACCACATTTATAATAGTATATCTTCTCTTCAAGTCTACTACTATACACATTCTCTTCTTCAAGAACAGGATTTGAGATAATTATATGGGGCGGATCCAGATCTGCTTCATAAACACGCACTTCCAAACCCTTACAAGTTGTTGTAGAGACCTTTCTTAAGCTAACCCTCTTTTCCAGATCATTTAGTGTACCATGTGATGGAGTAATAACTATAGCGTCAACACCTTTCTTCCTTAAAGCACTTGTAATAGATGGAGCCACCTCTCCTAAACCACCAACTTTACGTACAATTCTTGATTCAAAAGATATTATCCATACTCCCTCAATAGTAGCCAATACTAGACACCATAAACACTATACATTACTAGACATGCAGTATACTGTTATTTAAGAGTACTTAGGTTTCCTTTAAAGACTCTATCTAACAATAGCATTTACGTCAATATGTTTAAGCCCATAATATCCATAAAAATATACTATAACTTTATGGACACTACCAGAGTATAGTGAAACATTCTCTAAAACAACAGTACTAGAATATGCTTCATTTGAATGAAGAACTATAGGTTTTATAGAAACATTATATTTATTATCAATACTCACCATTACTAGTGTCACATTATTATCTCCAAGATTTCTAACTCTATAGGAAATATATGTTTCAACAAAGCCTTCACGATCTATTGTATATATCTCAGCATAATCTATTACAAGTGCATCAAAAACCATGGAGTTCTTAGAAACACTTGCTCCACTACTTGAACCCATAATATCTGATAGAACAGACGTCCATAGAGCTAATGTAGCTACTATTGTAAATAGGAATACTATAGATACAGAAAATAGGAATACTGAAAGCCTCCTAGCCATAGCCCTCCATACTACCTCTTAATATATAATGTAATTACCTGCTTAAATTCTTCACCAGGCTTAAGCTCTAGACTATATACTGGCATAACACCCAGTCCTTCAAAATTCTGTAAAATACCCTTTTCAGTACGTGCAGGCATGTTGAGAGGCGATACCCAGTATTCTGTAGAACTACTAGTAGATAATACTACATCATAGAATACAGGGCTTTTAACAACAACTTCGCTTGTCTCACCAACCCATAGCCCACTAATTGCCTTATCAACACCATTAACACAATAACCTGTAAACCCGGACTTCCTCTTCCACCTTGAAAGCTTTGGAGATAGTATGTACTCAAACCCTAGCTTTCCATAGATAGTGCCGTCTCCCTGATTCTCAACTCTATACTCAACTTTGAGAATAGGCTTAACTTGATCAACATGAACCCTCTTTTCTATAAATAGTTCAATTGGTCTATGGCCGGGTGGGTAGTAGTGTGCTATACGTCTCATCACAATTGTTCCATCATCCTCTACTCTACTAGAGTATCTTCCAAGAGCTAGATCGCTCCAGTCAGTGAAAGGTGTGTTATTAACCCAGTCATGGAGGCTGGTGTGCGGAGACCATATGTGTTCACGTAAGCTTACACGACGGTGCCAGTCTGGTCTAAAACCTATGCCTTCAAGGTATGGTTCATAATACCTTGTCATAGTGTCTTGTAGGTTGTGTTCATAGCCCTCCTCCTTATAATCTAGTTCAAACAATGAACCACCGTCTCCTGGTTTAAAGTAGGCGTTTAATAGTGGTGTTTCTACTAAAACCTCCATATCACCATCATAGTCAAAGTCTATACGGTGTATAACCATTTTGGAGTCTCTATAATAATCCATAGTTTCTTCAGCAATTCTTTCAGCTCTTATAAAGTATTCATACAACGCCTGTCTTAATGGAGTAAGGTATATTCCACCAAATAATCCATGCCAGTAAGCATCATTACACTGTGCTAGATGGTATAGTCTCCAAGTATCAGGTGGTACACTAGCTTCCACTAGTTTTCTACGAACCCACAGCATCTTCTTATGAAGATTATTGCTTTCACGATACTTTACAAGAAAGTTTCTAAAATAACCACCACTCCACTCAAGCATTTTATCATAGCTTCCAGGCTGTGGATACAGGAGCCCGCGTACACCATATTTCTCAATATACTCACTTGGATGAATAGTAGCTACTTCATGCCCCCTCATTCTAAGGTGGTGGAAGAACTCTGTAAGCCACCATCTAGCCCATTCAGGCTCTTTCCATTCACCAAATTTTTCAGCATCACTACCCCATAATAGGTATCTTGAACCACTTGGGTCTCCACGGCTTAGCATGTAGTTAAATACTTCTTCATGACTTCTCCACGGTAGTATGTATCTGAGACTAGTGTCTATGAATAATAGTTTTAGCTTATACCCACTATCCTCTGTGACCCACGCATATAGTGCATCATCTCCTCCTCTACCACTACGGTATAACGTGCTGTCATCTACAACAACATACTCAATACCGTTGCGAGCCAGTGGCTCAACAATATTAGGCTCCCATACACGTTCTGGCAACCATAGACCACGTGGTTTATAGCCAAAGTATTTCTCAAAAACACGTATGTATTCTTTAACTTGGTAGAACCGGTCCTCTTGCGGTAGTATTGGTAGTATTGCTTCACCAATACTACCAGCTAGAAACTCTATTGTACCATAATCACCTAGTTTAGCTATTTCATCAATCCATTCACGATAGTTCTCAACCATATTAAGTAGTAGTGGACCACTAATATGGACACTAATCTTTATATCTGGAAAGCTCTTAAAGATATTCAATAATAGCTTATAACAGTTGTTATAGATCCTCTCAGTAATCCAGTCAAGTTGACCAGTTGGCTGATGGAAATGTATTATGAATATAAAGTTTATTCTAACCAAAAGATAGTCACCTACCATATACTCCCTACAAGGAATAGTATATAAAGACTGGTATAAGTACACTATATAAGAATTCTGGAAACAGATATGTTCTAGATAACTAACACTTAAACCAAACTCTACACTTTAGTCTAGATCCTAGGAAATCTCTGAAATGCTATACTATATATACTCAATTCCCTACTCTCTAATAGTATAGCCTAGATGACATAGGTGGATATGTTATGGAGTATAGCTTTACTGACATAGCTTTACTACTAAGTGTATTGTTTTTAGGTTTAGGAGCTGGTTTTATAATATGTTATAAAGTTAGACATGGTGTTTCTGGACTACTTAGTATGTTCTTCTGGTTTCTAGCCGGACTCCTACTTGGATGGTTTATAACAGTTGTATCAGAGATCGGGGGTACTATACTAGGTCTCTTAGGTAGTCTTATAGGTATTCTAGTTCTTATTGTATTAATAGCTATTCTATCTATTATCCTAGTAATATTATTTCTACTATATCGTTTAGCTAAGTTTACTGTGAAGGGTTACTCATTAATTTAATAGAGGTTGTATAGAAGAGGTTATAAAACTATTTATATCTTATCTTCCTCAATCTTAGACTTAAAGCTATAACTGCTGCTAATACCACCACTATTGATACTATTACTAAGTTATGGTTCTCTGGTATAGGCTGTGGTGTCTCTATAGTACTAGATGAAGCTGATGCTTCTATAGTATTAAGAACGAGTTGTTTCAACAAATTACCATAGGCTTTCCTACTATAGGTTTCACCAGAATTTAAGCCAGAAGCACCAAATGATACATAAGCTAATACTGTATTACCAACTTTATACATAACAATACCAGAACCTCTAGTAACACCATTTTCATAAATACTGCCTACTACAAGTGGTTGATACTCTCCATTATCTACACTATAATATACAAGACTATGTATAACACCACTAGGCATTAACAATAGTCTTTGTCCACAACTATATGGATCGTTTACTGGATGTCTACATGATACAATGTAATAGACTAGCTTATTAGATCTAGCCATATACCTAGTAGATGGAACTGGTATATTGTTTGACAATAATGTCTCACGGTAATGTATAGCTACATATGATCCAGCTACTATATTCTCATCATAAGTATCTAATAGTACTAGTGATGAACCATTACCTAAAACATTCTTAATAAAATCTACAACATCTCCAGCACTTGGTGTAGATTTACTCCATTTATTAACAACTACTACTGAATACTCGCTAAAGTTACTGATCAATGTATAGTTGTCATATAGATCGCAGTCTAGTCTATGTGATACAAGGTATTCATATAAGCTACTATCACCACCTATAAGAGCTACTTTAAGACTATCTCTTACATAAACTAGATCATACCATGTACCATTAGCAACATATATATTGTATAACCTAGGCTTACTACCCATAACCCATACTCTAATAGTATAGTTGCCAATTGGAACATATATTTTAACTCCCCCACCCATTGGAACTTCTATACAAGATAGTGCTGTCTGATCGTTTACTCCATGGAAGTCAATATATACTTGGCCCTCATAACCTTCTACAGATAATTCTATCCAACCACCCTCAACTGGTTCTAAAACAAAGTCTCTATACATACTATAGCTTATAGATAAACTAGTGTATCTTATGTTATACCATTCCCTATAGACACTTGGTTTACCATGGTGTTTACTAGTACCCATCCTACCCTCTATAGGCTTTATTGATAAACCACCATAGTTAAAGTATTCTTCAAGCATATCATCCCATTCTGTATCAATAGAGAACCTCATGCTCCTATACTCTGAACTATACTCACTCCAACTACCTGAATCTGGAAACCATATACTAAGACCGTTAGCTACTAAGTCACTTGTATGCCATTCAGCTATAACAGAACTAGTGGCATTGCCGATAACATAGTCTGCATAATCATTTAAAATAGGGTCATCTACATAGTATTTAACCTTATACATTAGATCAACTAGGTCTTTGTAATCACTATAATAGAATGAGCCTGCAGCGTTCTTAGCATTCTCAAGATCATCTACAAGATCCTCCATATTGTCTCTAGCATAGCTTGAGAACAAGTTTATAGCTTCAGCCAGGCCTCCTCCAAGAATATTTACATCAATAGCTGATAAACATACATCGTAATAGTCTCCATACCTTTCCTGATAAGCTTCTACGAGTACTTCTCCAAGTTCACTAGCTGTCATATCAGGGTTGCTCACTAGATCGTCGAGCCAGTAGTTATATTCAAAACCATCGCCAGGTACTATTTCTTCACTAGCAACAAATACGTCTATATACCCATAGAATTCGTAAGCAACTTCAGTCATACCCATTAAGCAAGCATCCATAGCAAGCAAGTCTACATGGATACCATTACTAGACAATTGTTCTAGTACACTCTTAATCTCTGCTTCATCGAGACTATCTCCATCAGTATCATCGTATGCTATATTGTTTATGTTGAAGTCTCTACTAGCTCCTATAAAACCGCTTCCATGATCCCATAGTATGAGTGCTATATGTTCACCACCATATAGGTTGTAGGAGTATTGTATAAAGTTTAGTAGCACCTCTGGATCACCCATGTTAAGCTCTTCCTCCCACACACCATCCCATAACATTAACTGTTCAGAATTGATCGTATACTCATCTGGATCGTAGAGTATATGGTATAGTCTAGTACCAGTCCAGTCACCATTACTATCATCATAACCGGGTATCCTATCAAGTAATACAACTATTTCAACACCATTAGTAGAGCCTATAAGCTCCATTTCATTAAAATCAACTATAGCCTCCATTTCAAGATTATTATCTCCATCAAGATATACTAGTACAAGCCATACAGTAGTACCTATAGGCCTTAGTTTTACATCAATAGATACTCTAGCATTAATCTTTAGAGAAACCTTTTCTTGATAAGTATAGAATCCATCAGCTACAACTCTGACTGTATAATAGCCTGGTGTTAAGTTTCTAAAACAGAATTCTCCACGACTATTAGTAGTTGTTGACAAACCCAGTTCTACTATCTCTACAATAGCTCCTTTAACAGGCTTGTTAGAAGATTCATTAACAACAACTCCTCTAATTTCAGAACTCTCTAGAAAACCTGTTGAATATAGTACTAGGTTTGACAATAACTGTCTAGTAGTCCAGGTGTACTTATTGTCATATCCGTTACTATTATACATAACCCATTCATAACTAGCACCAGCTGAGAAGTAGTACCATGGAGCACCCTTTGGACTAATCCATTCAACAAGACCCGGTTTCTCAATGTTGTTACAGGAATCCTTAACATTAGCTAGTACACTTACATTATCATCAGTGAAGTCGTCTACAGCATAGTCCATCCAACTACTAAGGTACTCTCCAAGATAGAATTCATGATTAGACGGGTCTGCATCATAAACTATATTTTTGAAAACTGGATGACCGGGTTTAAGTACATGTATAGTAACGTATTCTCCATTAGGATAGTTGTTTTCACGATAATCTGGTGCTGGATACCCGGATGCTTCAATATCTGAGCTATGATAGTATAGTGTGTATAGTGAATGCCAGTAGTTTATTTGAGAAGGATAATCCCATCCATCGAGAAATACTAGTGTTGTATTCCACTTACATGCTCTATCCATTAGATAGACTATACTGTCTATACCGGGGTCACTGTTAAAGTTGTTAAGTATTACTGCTTTATAGAATCTAATCTTATCCAATAATTGATCTAGGCTATCATAGGAATCTACTTGATATCCAAGGGATTCAAATATAGACTCTATATCACCCATATAGTCTCCTACAACTGCTATTCTATCTCTTGAAGCATATACTGTTACGTTAACAACTATGTCATTATACCCAAACTTATGTATAGTTAGAGTATAGTTTCCTGGAGAGACACCGTCTAACTCTATCTTAAACGAGCCGTTTAAGTATGTATAGACTTTTTTAGTAAATGTATTATTTGAAAACTCTACTAAAGCATTATATATAGGAGTCCCATCAACATTCTTGACAACACCATTTATAGCACTACCACTATAGGCTACAATACCTTCTAAACTAAAGCCTGCCACAATCTCTTTTGAATAAGACAATGGTATTGGTAGAGCTGTAATAGACACTAAAATATAGAGCATAGTGATAGACACTAGGATACTCCTAACCAATAACACCCAGACCCCCTCCAATATAATTCTAAATACTAAAGCACTAGATACATACTCATTTGTTACAGATAAGTTTAATTGTAAAGAAGTGTTCTCAAATAATTCTAGACTTTTCTGTCAAAAGACTCTTGACAAAAACTTGTTTTATAGAACCTTTCTAGAAATAATTTATCAGGGATACTATAGTGTAGTAGTGGGTATGCTGACTAGATGGGCTATCACTATCCTAGCTCTTATAGTGGTTATGGTGCTGTGTTCTATAAATACGGCTTTATACTTCTATAGTAGTTATAGACGGAATATGACAGTCACTACTACCGTATACCCGCATAGTAGTAGATTGGATATAGTAGATTCTTACTCATTATATGTTAGAGAATGATACTAAATGGTTTGTTATTCTAGAAGCCAATAACTCAGGCTATATACCAATAGTTATATCATACTATATTAATCAATAATAGAATACATGACTTAGTAAAGGCTAGAATATTCTATAAATACGGTTCTATAAACAAATCCGATACAATTAGTGAAGAAGAGCTTGTGTATTGGAATAAACTAGATCCTTTAAAAGGTATACATGTAGGAGTTGGAGATAATGTAGTTACTACTATAGTCTTGAGTAAAGAATACTTCACATCTAGGCAAGAAGTAGAGATCACTCTATGCACTACAACTGGTTATAGATGTTCAATAAAAACTGTTCTACCGTAGACAAGAGCTATAGTCCTAAATACTTACGAATAGCCTCCATAACTAGTCTACGCTTCTCTTCACCACCTACTGGCTCCTTAGCAATACTATCAAGCTCACTAGCTAGTTCATCTAATCCAAACATATTTCTAAGCCATGACTGTAGATCGCCACGGTGTAGGTGGAACATTACTGATTCAACAGGTATGTGTTCCAAGTGCTCCAATAACTCTCTAACATTACGTGCTTTAATCCATAGATACTCTCCTTCACTTCTAAAGAAGTGGAATGCTTTATCATCTGGTAGCATGATGTTTAATGCTACTCTCCTAGGATCTCTAATCATCTCTTCTCTAACCATATCAGCAAGTATTGTTAGTGCTTGTACTAGTATAGCATAAGCATCTGGAGCATTCTTATATGGACTAAAATAGCTATGAACTTGTTCTATACTGCCAAACTTTGTAGCTGCATAATAGTAGTGATCACTTATACTAAGTAGCTTCCACAACCTAGTAATCTCTTGTTTACCAATAGCTTTAACGTAGGGTCTTAGATCAACAAGCATTTTGAAAGCGTTATGCTGCATATAGTTTCCAAGCCACGCACTAACATCACGTTCATCAGCCCAGCTAATAGTACTCCATGGAGGTACGTCATATACGTCACGAACAGGGTATTTGAAAGCTGCTTCATATGGTGTTGAAGTATATAGGTGGTGCCATTTAAGGATCTCTCCAGGAAGCCATCTTAGGAACTCATAAATACCAGTTTCAGGCCAATGGTGTTCACCAAATGTCTCATAGTCTATAGCTATGAATACCACATCACCTGGTGTAGTAGCCAGCCATGCAGCATACTTATCTGCTGTTAATGGGTATTGATCCCAGTTTCGATCGCTGAAGCGATAGCCTATGTCATCACTAAGTCTATAGTTTCTTGTCAAAATCCTTATATCACACATGTATCCACGGTATACGTAGTTAGGAGATCTCCATCCTAGGATCCAGTTAACACCTTCTGTAAGCATAACCTTGTAGCCCATGCTGTGGAAGAAACAAGCTATATCGTTGTTATACATAAACTCTGTATTCTCAATAGTAACTGGCTCTACACCAAACAACTCCTTCATAATCCTGCGGTGTTCAAGAACTTGTTCACGTAGTTCTTCAAACCATGGAGGAATGAATGCTGCTAGGCTGTGATAGTATGTTTGTTCAACAAATTCTACTAACCCAGTATCAACTAGTTTCTGAAACAACTCTAGGACATGCGGTGTCCAACGCCTAGCTTGTTCAAGGAATACACCACTAATACTATAGCTTACTTTGAAAGACTTCCAGGACTCTCTATAACGTTGGAGGTTCTCAAGTATAATGTTTGTAGCTGGTATATAGCACTTACTAGAAGCACGCTCCATAACAAGCTTGTTCAAGCCATTATCAAGTACTGCTTCCTCTACATCACTATAGCTAAGCCTACCACGTAAGGCTTTCTCAAGAAGCTTCTCATAAGCTCTACGGTCAAGCCTATACGGCTGATGTACTTCAAACATAAACACTATATCAGTCAATAAACAACACCCTAATCCTCCAATACATCTACCCACAAATAGTGTAGAGTAGGTTTAAAACAATTTCCTATATAGAAGACAGCTACTTTAAACATTTATAAGGAAACACCATCATTTATTAACACTAGGTAACTAGGACTCCATAAACTATCTTATTAGGAGTGGAGCCCTAGTTACCATGGTAGTCTATAGATATAAAGTATAGTGGTGTGTATGTGTTTTGACTCCTAAAATACTCCTTATAATAGCAATTATTATTGGAGCTGTTATAGCTAGTTCTATAGCTATATACATATACACTAGTACTAGTGGGGAAAAAGCAACAGCTAGTCCAACTAAAACAGCTACCAGTAGCCCCAGTAAAAACAGGTTCTCCAACAT
>CAYZRH010000002.1:0-44379 GCA_964480805.1 uncultured Desulfurococcaceae archaeon | reverse complement strand
CTAGTCCAACTAAAACAGCTACCAGTAGCCCCAGTAAAAACAGGTTCTCCAACATCTACAGTAGGTTCTCCTAGACAACCAAGTATTGTAGGATACTCAAGTACTGTTGACTTACTGAATAGTGTTAAACATGCTGTATACGTTATTGAAAAGGATGGCGAAGTAAGTAGGTTTGGATTTACAGTAATTGGTAGTGAGGAAGTAGGTGGTGTTGATACTAAAAAAGTACTGTTCTATAGTGAAACAGCAAGTGGTACTTCTAATTTAACCATATGGATTAGTAGCGAGACTGGAGATGTTGTTAAAGCAGTTGGTTACTCGAATAACCAGCCATTACCCGAGTCAGTAGCTATAGCCTATGCTAGAGCTGTTATACAGAGCCTTGTAAATGGTTTAATACAGTATACAACGTTATTGAAGACGTATGGTATACAGTGGGCTGCTGGAGAGATTACTGGAGAAAACATAATAGTTGTAGAGAAAGGCCCTCAGACATACACTATAGGTGGTAAAAGCTATAATGCATACATGATAAGGTTTAAGCCAGCTCCAAGTACTGGAGAAACTAATATAGAAGAGATAAAGTTTGTTTTTGCTGAACTAAAGCCTAGCCAATGGTATTTTGTTGAAGCATACACAAAGTATACTGATGGCACATACTATAAACTCTATATGGAGGAAGTAGAAGTAGATTAGAAAAGTTATTATCTTAAAACAAGTTTATGGTAATCACATGTTTTTCTATAGACCACTTATCTTATACTACCTAGGTTTATGTATAGTGTTGATATAGGTATTGGTATGTTCTCCGGCCTATATAGTGTTTCATAGTATAGCTCATATAATGCTCTCTCAATAATCCATGGCTTAACTAATTTATTAACTCTCCTAGATAACTCCCTTATTCTTAAACCAGTTACTCTTAAAGAATCCTTTGACAGCTTAGTTAAATAGCTATAGATAATTGATGTTATATGTCTAAGTCTCCACTCAAGAACAGGGTCTCCTTCTCTAACAAGCTTCCATGCTAGTGAGTTATTGTCTAGACTAAAGTATTCTTTTAAACAAGCAAATGATAGGTAGTCAAAACTACGTATTAGTGTAGCAAGGTCTCTTAACACTGGTTCTTTCTCTAAACGTTCTTCTTCACTACGTGCAGGCTCTCCCTCAAGGTCTGTGAATATAAAGCCTCTCTCCCTATTGTATATGAACTGTGCTAGATGTAGGTCTTGATGAGTCCTTGTCTTATATAATCCACTATACTCACTTAAGTCTCTAGATAAACCATTAACGTACTTACCAAGCCTTTTCTCAACAAAATCTCTCCATTCACTAACCCATTCATAGCTACTTGATAGCTTGTCTAGATTATATAGTACACTACTATACAGGTTATTTATACGTCTAAACCACTTACCTATATCACTACTTGTTATCTCTTCAGGTTTAAACAATGGATGGTCATGGCCAGCCAGTATCTTATGGAACTCACTTATCTCCACACCAATTAGACTGGCAAGTCCTAAGCGATATCCACCCCTTCTACTAGATAAATAGTTCATTAGAGCATCATAGAACGGCTTACCTCCATCACCTTCTCCAACAACATACTCCATAACAATTGATACAACATAGTCTCTAAACATGAATAAGCTATAGAGAACTGGTATATACTTAAACCCCCTCCTATAGAGTAGATCGAGTATTAGCGGTTCCAGATTAGTTCTTGACAACTTACGATAGCTTTTAACAATAAACCTACACTTACCACTATGAACTGCAAGCACATTACTAGTCTCAAGTGTTAAAGGCTTAGCATTAACAACTCTCTCTAAACAAGGATTCCTCTCATAAACACGTTCAATAAACAAGCCAGACTTTCTTAAACATACTATATAGTCTGGAGTAAACTCTGCTTCAACAAAATACTCTCCATCAACAACTATAACTCTATCAGAAGGTATGTTCTCTGGATGTTTAGAGACCCCCCTCCATGGTATATAGAACTTTTCACCCATACAAGATACTATAGTATATACATAGTTATTGTATTCAAAAAGTTCTTCAATAGATACTTCTAAAAAACTCTTCCAAGGCCACCAACGATACTTTGGTAGATTCTCTGACAATACCTTAGCTAGTTCTCTCTTATCCATTACAATGCCCTAAATTCTTTTATACTCCTTACAATCTTTATTCTTTCTTCAACTAGTTCAAGGAATTCTTTTATAGACAAACTTGTTCCTTCCTTAATAGCTTCTGCTAAAACATAGTCACCAAGGACTTCTTTAACCCATTTACTAAGGTATCCACGTGTAAGATGTTCTTGTAGAATATTCTCTGGTATTAATCCATACTTTACTATAGCATATAGTTGTTCTAGACTACGTATGCGTAGTGGTATTGGTGAACCAGTGTATGGGTCTGTAAATACGTAGCCTAAGGGTTCTTCAACAGTCTTGTCTAGGAGATTAGATATACTCTTCTTAAACAATAAGCCATTACCAGTTAGCTTATATAGACCTGGTTTAGACTCAACTATATAACCTAGTTTTACAAGTTCTCTAACATACCTCTTAACAGTAGCATTAGATACACCAAGTCTATTAGCAAGCTTCTTTAAATCCAGTTCTTCACCATCCTTGAACACAAATAATGCACGATAAAATGACGGCTTTAACACATTATACCACCTTAATGTACCCTATTCACTTACTAGTTCATAATAGGTGTTAGAAGGAGAAAATAAGGGTTTCCACATTATAATACATACGAGTACATACACATAACTAACTTATATAGATGTATTAGAGAATATGGATGCTCCTTAATAGAAATAATTCATTAACATAGTATAAAAAATATTTATGAATATCTAATAACTTGTATAATATTAAGTAATTGGTGGTGGAGGCGGAGTTTTTGAGACCCCTCTCTCCTCAACTTTAGGAGGTGTCTCTGATGGTGGTGAAGGCTTTATCTTTACACCAAGTATTATCCCTAGAACACTTGTTGTTATACCGAAAACCCCTCCTACACCAGCTAATATACCTCCTATACCTAGTATATAGTAGGCAATACATGTAACAGTTTCTTCATAAGCCCCTGTTCTTTCTAGTATAGCTATCCCATCTACTATAAACACTATTATTAAAGCACTTATAATTAAGAATATTATAGAAGCTACTATATACAATATTTTCTTTAACAAAGGTATTCTTGAAGTAATGTATATAGTGTATACTATAGCTATAATAGATGCTAGGATAAAGCCTATTGCTATAGGAGTGGATATTGGGAAGAATAATAGCATTAATGCTTCAGTAGGAGTCCAGTAGACTAGTATAAACGTTAGTATAAAGACTCCGCCCAGTATGCTTAAAACACTAGACACTATACCATAGCCTAGATACTCTATTTTAGAACTAAACATTAGAGCAGATAGTATTAGAGCAACACCTATTATCAACAACGCGTATCCAGCATTGAAGACACCATATTGTATAGCCATAGCAATACCTATTAGAAGTGCAGCAATAGACCATGTAATACCAGCTATTAGAAACAACATTCTATTCAACACTAGCCTTCTAGAAACAATGCAGTTAATTAATATAAATATACTAAACACTATCTCTAAAACACCAGCTACAAGATACACTATATTAGAGACAAGCTCTCTCCCACTATATTTCACCTCTAGAAGCTTAGAAATAGCATCAGCAGACAATACTGTAGTACTAATAGATGCTAGTAGAAACCCTATTCCTACAAAAACACCTGTCACCAACACTAGTATACCAGTAGCCCGCTTAAGAGCAATAACCCCCTCTTTACCAGACTGTACATGTTCTGATAAACCTGCTCTTACACTCATGTCTCATACACCTAGATTAAATATATTATGGGCTATAGTTATTAAATCTTAATCTAAAATTATTATGAAACCTTTATTATACTTATAAAGCACACATACAATAGAGTATTGAAAACACTACTAGAAACAATTATTACATCTACCAAATATTATTAACTAGGAGACAGTGTTAACATAACTGGAGTGCTAGGTCTTTGGAGCTATCAATAGCTTTTCAGTACTAATAGTCTTTGTAGCTATAAATATAAGGGCTAGACTAAGTACTGCTAGGAAGCCTATATGTATAGATGCTGTAAATCCCTCACCAAGTACATAGTATTGTATGGCTAGTATACTATGTGTATATGGTATAAAGTATAGTCCAAACCTTAGTGTTTCAGAAAGCCTTACATAGTCTACTAGAAAACCTGTAAAGAACATCAATGTACCAATAATAGCTATAGCACTAGCTATATTAGCTGCACTACGTATACCACGTGTCCTTGTTATAAATGGTAGAGCTATACCTATAGTGACCAGTATTGTAAAGAATGCTACAAGACTATGTAGTAGAAGTAGCCATGGATCAATAGGTATTGCAGCAGAACCCCCTAGAGCCATGTTTGTTAGGATAATATATGCTATAAACCCCAATGCATCAGCTAATGCTGTTAATAAACCAAGCAGGGTTGCAGCAAACAATTTAGAGTATATGATCATGTTTACTGGTAGTGGTTGTGACAACGTCATCTCAATAGTCTTCCTCTCTCTCTCACCAATAATACCATCAATAATATAGCTTGTAGCAGGCGTTATAACAACACTAAGAGCAAGAACTAGTATGCGGGCTAGTAGTCCACGCAACTCCTCTTCAACACCAGCTTTACCACCAGTAATTGTTACAACACGTGTGTATGCTCCAATAGGTGATAGTATAGCACCAATAGTTCCATTAATCCTCGACAGCTCAAGCAATCTCTTAACCTTGAGTTCTGAAAGCTCTTGAGAGAAACCATTAATAACATTATAAGCTATACCTTCAGCTCTCATACTAGCTTGTAGTGCAGCCTTTCTATAAACAATTACTTGAGCAGAACGGTTAACACTAGAAGCATTATGTGAAAAACCCTCTGGTATAACAACAACTAGATCAATATCCGGATCTGCTACAACGCTAACATTATTAGCTAGTACAACACCAATACCCATAGCCTTAAAAGCATTCTCAAGTCTATCAACAAGTTCTCTAGAAGAAACAGTTATGTTAAGCAATGGATCAGTATAGTTGTTATCATCAAGATCGACAATGGCTACACTAACTGGTTGTTGAGAAATAAGTGTTAAACTAAGAAAACCAAGCAATGGGAAGAAGAATAGTGGGAGGAGGAGACTAGTAGCTATAGTCTTATAGTCACGAGAGAGATCAAGAAGCTCCTTCCACAATAAAACACGGAAACCATAACCAATAAACTCTACCACAACCACCAACCCTCTAAACGATTATAGCATATAACATGCTTTTATACATTATCAAAGCTAGAGTATATTTGTGTTGTAGACGTCTTTTAGAAGCTATGCTATGGAGACTCCTAAGAAACACCACTACTAGACTCTACAGCTTTAACAAATGCTTCTTCAAGGTTGGATACACTATACTTTTCAATTAGTTCTCTTGGAGAGCCTTCAGCAACTACAACACCCCTATTTATAAATGCTATTCGGTCACATAGATACTCTACTTCAAGCATGTTATGGCTAGACAGTATTACTGCTGAACCAGTGTCTCTAACATAATCTTTAATCATCCTCCTAACATGGACACTAGCATATACGTCGAGACCGCTAGTTGGTTCATCAAGTATTGCTAGTTTAGGCTTTGTCATAAGAGCTATTGCTAATAATAGCCTCCTCTTCATACCCTTACTATACTCTCCAGCACGATCATATAGTCTGTCTCCAAGGCCAGATAGTTTAGCACCATAATCTACAGTATCATCAACACTATCTGGACATCGTAGACGAGCATAGAATAATAGGTGTTCATAACCAGTTAGTCTTGGATAAACTTCTGCATCCTCTGGTAGATAACCAATATACTTACGTGCTTTAACAGGTTCTTTAACAGCATCAACACCATATATGAGTATACTGCCATGATCAGGCTTTATAAGAGTAGCAATCATACGTAGTGTTGTAGTCTTACCAGCACCATTAGGTCCTATAAGACCATAAATCTCCCCACTACGTACACGAAAACTAACACCATTAACAGCAATACGTTCACCATAAGACTTAACAAGACCCTCTACAACGATAATAACATCTCTATCCAAAACATCTACACCAGTATATAGATAATATACTATAACCCATACATAACACTAACTATAAATGTATAATCTAGACTATACACTATGTAGTCTAGGGAAGATATTAGGGTAGCCAAGTCTTGGATGAAGAAGTTGTAAGAGAAACCGTAAGAATCCTTAAAGACCTTGGGTTTAGAGTATATCTTATAGGTGCTAGAAGTCTTATACTATACGGTGTTGATCTAGGTAGGACTACTAGAGACTGGGATCTAGTTATTGATAGACCATACACTACTAGTATAAGAGACCTCATTACACATACCCTTAGATCGATAGGCTATACTGTCCAATAGAGATCTTGGGGTCTTCTTGTAGTTAAACAAGGTGTTCATATAGATATAAACTATGCTCCATTAATCATTGATAGAGAGTTTATAGAGAGAGCACGTGTAGTACATGGCTATCTTGTACCGTTTCCCCGCCCTAGGTCATTGTAGGTCTCTGTAGGGCGGTTCATCACGGTTTCTCCCTACCAGAGGCATTAATTCCCCCAGTAGGGGTCACCAAGTATTTACTATCTTAGTAAGGTTTATAAGTGTTTTGGATATATATCCTAGTTGGTGCTTTAAGTGGAGTTACCGAGATATACTACGATAAGCTTAGACTTCCACGCTGACGGTGAAGAAGCTAGAGCGGTTTTATCCACTGTTTGGTTCTCTAAACTAGTTGCTCATAGAGTACTAAGACTAGTTAAGGAGAATGAGGTACTAGCCGACCTCTCAGAGTACAAGTTCCTTAAGGTATTAAGGAGTAAATGTTATGATGTATTACCTAATCGTAGATACGTGGATGGAATACTAAAACTTGTCTACTCTACACTCAAGTCAGCTAAAGCTCTCAAAGTAAACATAAAAGATATAGAGCTTAAGCAATGGTTACTGTTCCAAAGCGATGGAGAGCGTAGCTATGCTAGAGGAAACATGAATATAAGGTTCATTGACACACATCGTGTAAGAGTCCTAACATTAGGGTACGATAAGAAAACAAGATATATTGAACTAGAAGTCTCTAGTCCTAAGGGGTGGAAGAAGCTTATTGAAGTCTTAGTTGATAGAGCATTTAATGGTCAGATAGGTTATCCAGCTAGAGTAGTAGTTAAAGATTATGGTATTGGTAAACATGGATTGCACGTTCATGGTGAGGTACAGGTTATGATTCCATACAGTTTTTACTTGGAGGTTATGAGGAGATATGATAAGCCTAGAGGGGATAAGATAGCTGGTGTTGATGTTAATGTTGAGAGACTGGATGCTGTAGTAATTGATAAGTATGGAAACCTTCTCTCATACAGAACCTTCTGGCTGAAGAATTCTACATTTATGGGTATTAGGAGGAAGCGTAGCTGGAGTCTCATAGGAGAACAAATACATGCTCTTCTTAAATGGCTCTATAGCCAAGGAGTATCAGTAATAGGTTTGGAGAATCCAGAAGTGATAGGCTACTTAAGATACTATTGGATAAGGAGGGGGAAGAGGAGAGGGAGGGAGTGGAACTGGAAGGTATCCATGTTCCGAAACTCAATAATAGAGAGAATAACGTGGAAGACACCACTATACTCCATAAAAACCATTTACGTGAATCCAAGAAATACTAGTAAGAAAGGAGAAAAAATGGGAAGGAAGCTTGGACTAGATAAGCACCTAGGCTCAGCATACATCATAGCAAAAAGAGCATCAAAACACCTACAGAGACCTTGAAAAACCTACAAATAAGAAACAGTTAACGACCCTCACTAGAGGATCTCATTGTATTAAAGCTTATGGCTGGTGAACGTAAGGATATAAGTGACTTGAAACGTGTACTAAAGTCTATGTGGGACCGCCTTGATAGAGACTACTTGTTTAAGAGAGTTAGAGAGAGTGGGTTAGAAAAAGAGTTTAAGAAGATAGTTAAGAGACTAGGTATTAGAGGCTGGTAGTGTATTGTGTAGAGAGTATGTTGTAAGTATTGTACCTGGTTTAGGTGTTCCAAAGAAGATGCTTAAGTTATTTAATGGATGTATTCTTACTGGATGGTCTGCTATAGCTTATCATTTTAAGGGGCTGCTTAACACACCTTTCATGCCTGGTTATGTAGAGCTTATATGTAGCAGTGATCTTGTGTTTAGTGCTAGAGAGAATGGTTTTAGAGTATATTTTGGCAAGAAACACTATACAGTATCTGATGGTGTATGGTGTGTTAGAGTATATAACGTTAAATGGGTTTCACATAAAAAACCTATACCAATACATGTTAACAATACCAAACTATACGTCCACAGCCTTATTGATGCCATAGAGTTTGTAAGGAAATATGGTGTTGGTAAGAGGTTTCTTAAACATATCTCTAAGTCTCTAGAGAGGAATATTTAGAGTAGCTAGGTTATTACATAGATATTACTATAGTTTATTAGCCTGATCCTCTGGAACAACCAGTATTCTCTATAACTAGTTCTAGTGCATAATCTATATTGGAGTTAGGTGTTAGGTGTTTTTATGGGAGAGTATATTGATTCTAGAGATTTATTGAAAGCACGTGTACACGAGTTTCTAGAAAGATATGGTGATAAAGGGTTTATAGTTCTTAAGACAGCTATTGAAGTATCTCTATCTAGCTACAATGGTAGGAGATACGGTGATTTTGACTACCGTGGACTAGTCTTTAGACTGCGTAGCCATGGTGTAGAGTATAATCCATCAAACCTCTTACGTGTTCTTGAGAGAGACTATGGTATAATTGAGAAGTCCTATAGTTCTTCTAATCAGAAGTGGTATAGATTCATAGATCTAGAGGGTGTACGTGAAGCATTATATGAACATAGTGGATCGATTAGCGATCCAAGAATACGTGTTCTAAAGATCAAGTTTAATAGTCTAGAACCCTATAATCTACTTAAACGTCTTAAACAACTTGCTAGTAAGCATGTACTGAGTGTTCATGATAGAGAGTTTGTTAAGAAGATAGCATTTAGTGAACTTGATAAGATATGTGAACTTATTGAACAAATGAGTGTTTATGAAGAATACTTTAGAGAAGAGATCATGGTTTTGAACGAGGTTATAGAGTATGCTTCAATAGTTTCTAATAAGATAGGTAGAGTTAATAAGGGAGTTTCTAAAGAGGTTGTTAGAGAAGCTTATGTAGGTAGTAGAGAATAATATTTAATAACCATATTATTAATACTTTAATAACCGATGTATTATGGGTCCTCTAGAACTGGCACTAAAATACTTCCTCCACCCACTTAAGAATATACTAGTCCATAGACTATATAGTGAGGGATTGAGTCAACAGAGAATAGCTAAACTACTTGGTATATCACAGCCTATGGTTTATAAGATACTTTCTGGAGACATAAACTATTATTATAGAGAACTTGAGAAAGCAGGTATTCATAGAGATGAAGCTAATAGCTATATACGTATGCTTATAAACCCATTGATAAACGGTGATGTTGAGAGGTATATGCAGTTACAGTTAATGATTATAACAAATGTTTTAACGTCTAGAAAACTATGTAGACTACACTACACCCTATACCCTAGACTGCCAGTAGACTGTCGATTATGTAGGCAAGTTCTTCTTGAAAAGGAGATACGTGATCCATTTATAATAGAGTTTGAAGAAGCTTTAAAAAGGCTTGTAAACCACCCTAAAGCATATAGGCTTATACCAGAAGTTGGTATGAACTTAGTATACGCACCAACAAAGTCTAATTCTATAGAAGACTTTATAGCAGTACCTGGAAGAATTGTTAAACAAGGGTTTACAGTAATACCTGTTGGTAAACCATGTTATGGATGCAGTCACCATACAGCTACAATACTATCTATGATTAGAAAGTATAGTCCAGACATAAGATCTGTTATAGTTATAAGATATGATCCAATATATATTGTTAAACTTAGAGAAACTGGATTAAAGGTTGTAGAGACAGGCCCGCACATGAACCGTGATATATTCTATGAAGAAATAGATCGTGTGATCCGTAGGTATGGAGGAAACGTTGACGTTATAGCTGATAAAGGAGGATATGGTCTTGAATCTGTAATTTATGTGTTCTCAAATAGTCTAGATAGGCTCATTAATACTGTATTAACAGTTATTGATTAACATTAAGTGGAGAGTAAGTATTTGCCGCAAGTATTTTACTAGGATATACTAGTTAACATGGTATATAGACTATGATAAGCTAACTTTATTTTAAGGGAATATAAATAGTTATTTATGAGGCTATGGTGGTGTATTAGTGTGGTTTTATAGATACTTTTTATTATCACTAGTACTATTTTCTATAATGGTTTTTGTAGACTATACTAGCTTACTACACGGTACTAATAGGAAGTATTTAAGGCGTTGGGATACACTTGATATAGATAATGATTTAATAGATGATCTTCTTGAACGCTATATTGAGGAAAAGCCTTATGTATATGCTATTATAGCTCTCTCAACCCCTCCAGATCGAGCTCATTTAGATATTGTTAAAAGTGTTGGTGGTAGAGTAGTCCTCGGTCCTTGGAGTAGAGTTTTCTATGGATTCACAGTTCTTATCCCTAGTAGTAAACTATACTTATTAAGAGACTCACTATTGAATATTGATGTAGATCATGATGGTTATAGCGACCTATTATTTATAGAAGCTAGGAGAAGCTATAGGTTAATGATGCACTATGCTTCTAGACAAGTTGGTGTAAGACCATTTGTATGGAATATGGGTTTCTATGCCAACTATACTGGTATAGCCTTACTAGACTCAGGTGTAGACTCTGATTCTCCTGGGTTGCAGGTTGAACGCATAGTTGGTTTTGATGCTACTGGTTCTGGCATTAATCCTTTGAGTGACGAGTTTGGCCATGGAACGGGCTTAGCCTATGTATTGTCTGGTGTCTATAGTGGTGGCAACATATCTCTTTCTAGTAATCTAGTTGGACCTATACCTAGTACTAGTGGTGTTGGAGAAAACTATAGTATTGTATATGTTTCACTACCACCAGTTAGTGTTTATACAATAGATAATGTGTCTATAGAGCTTTGGGTATACCCATACATACTAACACGTGACTATATGGCTTGGGTTTTTAAAGCACCCGGTTTTAGTAGTTTCTACCATGTATCAACAGATCAGCTTATACCGGTAACTAGTAATAGCTCGTGGATCTATACTGGTTTTGGAAAAGCATATACAGTACTTAAGATAAACACTAGTATGTATGGTGTTGGAAACTACTATATAGGTATACAGCATAACTATTATGAAGAGGTCTATGTATGGTTTAAAGTAGTTTATAACAAGTTATTAGACAGCGACGGCTATCCATTATCAATGGGTATAGCTCCAGGTTCATGGATAGTTTCTGTAAGAATTGTTGATGAGTATGGAGATATCTATACAGACTATATTATAAATGGTCTTGAAATAATTGTTGAGAACAAGGATCTATACAATATTAGTGTTGTAAACATTAGCGTTGGAGGACCATATTCTCAAGCACTCGAGATCGCTACACGAAACACCATAGATCAAGGTATAGTTGTTATAGCACCAGCTGGTAATAGCGGTGTTATAGAGAATGGACCAGCATCCTATACATACCCAGCTGCTTATCCATGGGTGTTAAGTGTTGGTGCTGTTGATGGATTTAACAACGTCACCGACTATAGTAGTATGGGTGGACCTAGTAGCTATGATAACAAGACAGTTAAGCCTGATCTTCTAGCACCTGGTGGTGGATACTCTTTCCTAATATACTCTAGTGATTCTAATGATGAACCAGACTTTATCGATATTAATGGACCCCTTGACCCAATAGATAGCGATCTAGACTGGTATTCTGGTACAAGTGTTTCATCAGCAATTGTATCTGGTATAGCAGCTCTTGTAGTTAATGTGTTTCGTTCAAAACAGTTTAATGAAACAACTAGTTTATGGGATAAGCTAGTGCAAGAAAATGGCTCGTGGACTGTACTACTTGTAAAACATATTCTTGAAACATCTTGTTATGAAACATATCCCTTAACTAGAGTATATAACGGAACAGATCTGTCGAGCTATTCACCAACACTAGACCGGGGGTTAAAGGATCGGCATGAAGGCTATGGCGTTATTGATGGATATAGTGCTGTAGAACTAGCTAATATGGTAGCTAATTACCTACTAAGTCACTCTAGAAAACAAGGTGGATCCATAGGCAATAGTTGGAAATGGTTTTTAAGAAATGGAGTACTCTACAACCCTGTTGAACCACCATATACTCTTAACTATCCATTCAATAGATCTGTTGGTTCTATACCATATCATTTTGAAAGATATGTTCTTAAGTTAAATGGAGAGGCTTTTGTATCAAAATATGGTGTTAGAGTAATTGTTTCATCAGTAGATTCTAGCTACTGTGATATGGATGTTGGTGTATATATTCTAGACAATTCCTCATGGGATCCTGTTTTACTAAACTACTCAGTTAATGGTTTTGGAGTATTAGATGAAACTATATACATAGAGCCTCCATATAGTGAGGAGGCAGGTGATCTACTATATACTGTTGTTATACGTAGAGCTACAGAGAGTTCTTGTGGAGGAGAGGCTAGTTTGTACGTTAGCCCATACCTAAGGCTATGGTATAGTGGTAATGGTAGTTTAAACATATACTCATATAGTGTATCAGTTAATGAGTCTAGATATGCTCTACTAATGTTATTGTATAGTAGTGATGGAAATTACTCAATATATAAATACTGGGTAGTAAAAACTATGGATTATAATGGATTAAAGGTTATTAATACAAGTATTAGTATAAGCAACCTAGATCCATGTTTAGGATGGAGTATAGCATTAATGTTTACTAGAGAACCTTGTACACCATATAACTTATCTAATAGAGTTATTGTTGAAGGACCTATTCTAAAACACTTGGATCTTGATAGAGTAGTTGATATACACGTTAATGTTTCTAGTAGAGTGATCGTCTATAAGAACTTCACTATAAGGGTTTGGATAAAGAGTTTTAACAACACACCCTTACCCAACGCTACTATTGACTTCTACCATAGTATTGACGGCGTGGCATGGGATCTTGTAGGATCTAATATTAGTGATAGAAATGGTTTTACATGTATTAATACAGTTGTTTATAGTAGAGGCATACACTACTACCGTGTTATCTATAGAAGTAGTTATCCATGGCTTGGAGGTGTTAGAGAGTTTTCTATAGAAGCCTATCTAGTTACAAGAGTCTTCTTAGAAGTTAATAAGACAGCTGTTTATACAGTTGAACCAGTTTTTGTTAATGCATACTTAGTTGACAACTATACAGGGAGGCCTATTAGTGGTGAAGAAGTATATGTACTAGTTAAGAGTGGTGAGACAGACTGGTTTGTATCTAGTAGTGGTTTGACTAATGCTAATGGTGTTTATAGTACTAATATAGTTTTTATGATTAATGGCTCTTATATGTTGAAAGCCTTGTTTAATGGTAGTAATACTTCATACCTACTTCCATCAGAGTCACCTATTATTAGTATAAACGCCTGTCTTACACCAACAATTCTTTCACTAAACTATAGCCCCGTTGATCTAAGGGTTTTTGATGAAATAATATTTTTTGTTAGACTAATGTATTCTATTGACGGTCTCTATGGATATATAGGTAGTGCTTCTATAGAGTTGTGGATGTCTAATAATAGTGTATGGTATCTTGTTGATAGTAGTGTCACTGATAGATATGGATATACTACACTAAGATATAGGTTTACATGTAATGGAACATATGTTTTTCAAGTAGTCTATCATGGTAATAGAACATTCTATAACGTATCTAGTAGTAATATAGTTGTGGATGTTAGGTCTAGATATGGTTCTATAGAGCTTATAAGCTATCCTAGTAAAGCATTTGTTGGACAAATAATTGTTATTAAGACCCGTTTACTAGATGAAGATGGATACGGCTTAGCTAATAGGACACTATACTTACTCAAATACGTTAATGGTTCATGGACTACTGTAGCATCAACTATTACAGATGAGGATGGCTATGCTGTATTCTATGTTAGAGAGTTTAGTGTTGACTTATGGAGCTATATAGTATACTTTCCTGGAGAACATGGTGTATACAATAGTTCATACTCTAGATTATTTGAGATAAATATTTCATGGATATTATTTGCTGTTGTTGTAACACCTAGTGTCTTACATGCTTATGCTGGTGATTCTATAGATTTTCTTATACAAGTGGTCTATAATTCTACACTAATACCTTATGCTCCAATTAATGTAACTGTATATAGGGGTGAAGCTGTTATAGCATGGTATAGTGTCTATACTAGTGAGAGAGGATGCATTGTCTATAGTATACTCTTTAACTATACAGGTAACTATACAGTAGTTGCAGAGTATACTGGTGAATTAGATGTTGATAATAGGTTTAGTGAACCAGTACACGTTATTATAAAGCCTATACCAATAGCTGTTCTAGTAGATTTTAATGAAACAGCTAGAGCTACAGAGCCCTTCATAGTTAAAGTTAAAGCCTACGATCTTATACACTTTACTCCATTAAACAACATCCTTGTAAGACTATATAGGAGTGTTAATGGTGTAGATTGGTATATTGTATCAATCAATTATACTGATAGAGAAGGATCTGTTGTATTTCAGTTAGTAGAGAATGCATGCGGGGTTTACTATTATAGAATAGAAGCAGTTGATCCAGGTGTTTATACTGGTTTACAGAAGTATGGTAATGCTGACTATGTGTTTAATGTCACAGTATATCCTATTAAAACAGTTATTGAGGTAGCTATTAGTGGTTTTAAAGCCTATGTTGGTGAGGAAGTCTCTATTAAGGTGTTTCTCAAAACAGTTAATGGTAGACCCGTTGCTAACGCCATTCTAGAACTATATGAGTACGTTAATGGTATATGGAAACTAGTTAATAGATCAGTAACAAACAGTAGTGGAGTGGTATTGTTTTCTGTAAAAAGCTGGGTTGGAGATTGTATTAGACAATATAGAGTTGTCTATAATGGTTCAGATATATATTATGGTGTTGAAAGCTCTATAATATCTGTAACATATCTTAGGATACCTACTACTATAGAGTTTGTCTATATAAAGCCTAGCACTATTGTAGTTGGAGGTAATATAGAAGCTATGGTTAAGCTATACTCTATAAAGAGCCTTCTTATTAATAAGAATGTTGAATTAAGAGTATACTATAATAATACTTTATACACAGTAGCATATACTAGAACAAATAATAATGGACTGGCACTATTTAGAATGAAGCCAGTATATAATGGAACATATATTTTAGAAGCAGTATTTCATGGAGACAATATGTACTCTAGTAGCAGTATGTTAGAGGCTATAACGGTCTATCCACACATAATTATAGAGTTTAATGTTAGTTGTAGAATACTTATAAATGGATCTATAGAATATATATTGATCGCTAAACTATCTATAAACAATATGAGTGTTTCTAAAGAGAAAATACTATTTTATAAATTAGATCCTCCAAAGCTTATTGGATATAATTATACAGACGATAATGGAGTAGCTGTCTATAGATATATTAGCAATTCTATATATAAAGGATCCTTTATAGCAGAGTATGTGTATAAGAACTTTATTACAAATAGTTCTAGTAGAAAAACATTACACTGTATATGGGAATGCCCAGGCATAGATACTAGTATTGACCAATATATTTCAATAACATCAACAATAACAATTATATCTATACTAATAACAAGTATAGTCATACTAAGAAAGAAGTTTCTAAAGTAACACATAGAATAAATAGATAAAAACCCGTTTTAACATATAGTTATCTAAAAAACTCTACTCTTTTAACCAGCTAATGCTCTCTGTATATAACCGTATAATTCTTTTAGATAATTACTTATACTCTCAACCTTCTTCTCAAGCATATCTACACGTGCCTCAAGCCTAATGATCCTCTCTCTCAACTCCATTAGTTCTTGAGAAGACACTATAAACCACCTACACCTATTCTTTCAGAGTCATTATATAATGTGTATGTGAGTAAATATAAACATTACTAGTGACTAACCATAATCTATATTGATGCAAATTTTATATAGTATCAGTAACAACAATGTATTATGAGTGCATCTAAACTAGTTGGGTGGAATCATGGGAGAAGAACCTACAGCAGCATGGATACTTTCTCTAATAGGGGGTATACTAGGAGTAATAGGATATGGATGGATGACAGCAGCAGTCTTTGCCTTCGGAGGAGCTGCAACAGGTATACCTGGTATTGGTGGAGCGGCAGCTGCAGCAACAGCAGTATATGGTGCTATATGTTTATGGTTTCTAATAGCACATATCATTATAATTATTGGTGCTTTTAAGATAAAGTCTGGTGAACCAAGTAGTGTTAGAAGCGGTGGTATGTTAGTACTAATATTCTCAATACTAGGCGGTATCAATATACTAGCACTTATAGGTGGAATACTTGCTCTTACATGGAAACCTAGTAAGCCAGTAACAACCGCTGCAGCTGCTCCACCACCGCCTCCGCCAACATAGAAGTTTTCTACAAGAGATCCTTCTAAAACTAATATATTTTTGGCCTAAAATACCTAAGCCTATAGATGAACAACTATGAGAGAGATCAGTATTATAAAGAAGTGTTTTGTAGTACTAATTATTATATGGTTTCCTTCACTAATTATTGCTCCATACACATTACCTCCTAAGACTATCTATTTAAGTGATGAAGGTAGAGCATACGGGATCGACTATGGTAGTTTATGGTCTAAGCTACCACTATATCATAGAATAGTCTATACTATAGGTGATCAACTATGTCACCAGAAAAGGTCTCGCTCATTCTTCTTAGCTGGTAACCAAATGCCTGTATGTAGCCGTTGTTTTGGAGCATTTACTGGAATAACACTCGCTTTTCTACCATTATTCATTATTGAACAATATTTTAGAAAGAAGTATATGGTGTTTAGAGAGTTCTTATTTAAAAAACATAGACTTTGCTTCATACTAGTCTATATAACACTTTCACTACCATTAATCATAGACTTTACTACACAATTTCTAAATCTAAGAACTAGTGATAACCATACTAGATACACTACTGATTTACTGTTTAGTATAGTTAACACTATACTACTCTATCATTTACTTTTTGAAGAAAGCATTTGAGCCTCTATTTTAATAAATATTATCTACATGCCCTAGTCTACATATAATGTAGGTGCATATCCTTGAAGATACTTGGTATAGTTGATATACATTGTAGTTATCAGTATTGTAGCCGTATAGCTTTTGAGATTGCTAGGAAAGAGGTTGATCTAGTACTAATAGCAGGTGATATTGAGTGCCAGCACCCGCTTGAAGAGATCTTGGAGACTGGGGTTAGAGTGTATGCTGTAACTGGTAATATGGATGATACATACATCTATCGTTTACTTAAACAATATGGTATAGGTGTAGATGGCTGTGTTATAGAGTATAGTGGATACACTATAGCAGGTATTGGTGGTATAGGTTTTAGAACAAATTTAGAGAAAATAACCAAGGTTCTAGATAAAGGGGTTGAACAAGATAAACTTATAATATTAAGTCATTACCCAGCACACGGGTTTAATGATAAAACATATTCTGGTGTACATGCCGGTCTCTATGAGCTAAGAGAACTTATTGAAAATTACAAGCCTCTACTATTCCTACATGGACACATACATGAAGCCCGTGGAGTATCGAGATACAAGAACACATTAATAGTAAACCCTGGGCCACTTATGTATGGATACTATAGTTTAATCAAAATAAGTAGTGAAGGTGTAGAAGCTAGTCTTGAAAGACTATAATGGGAGTTTAAAGAAGCTAGTCCATATCCTAGACTCTTCACAATATACAGTATTATTTACTGGTTCAAGAATAGCACATATCTATGGAGTAGTTATCCCTAACCCATATGAAGTTCATTTATGGGAGAGGTTTGGAAGATATTATACACTAGATGGATTTAAAAACAATCCCGTTAGTGCTTGGAAGCATTACCTAGATATTATTGAAAGGATATTTTCTTTAAAGGATCTAGGTTTTTATAGAACTGTTAAAGAGTTTGTTGATAAAGGCTTTATACAGTGTGTTTTAACTACTGGTGTTGACTGCCTCTATAGAATTGCTGGTATAAGGGATCTTATTGAACTGCATGGATGTATTTTAAAGATCTGCTGTTTAGAGAATAAGCATTGTATGTATATTAGAGATATCTTAAATGAGATCCCTCCAAAATGCTGTTTTGACGGATCACTTATGTATCCTGCTATAGCTTTTTATGGTGAAGAACTCGATTATCGTTTATGGGCTAAGGCTATTGTTGAAATTGAGACAGCTGATCTAGTTATAGTAGGTGGTTTTGATTATTGGGATTATCCGTCTAACCTGCTTCCATTACTTGTTAAGAGACACAGTGGTAGATTAGTTGTTGTAGACAATAATCCCTCTCCATTAGTTGATATAGCTGATTTGTGGATAGATACTAGTTTAGATATAGTTCTCAGCGATCTTTATACTATGATTTAATATTTTATATTATGTATACATGCTATATACAGTATATTGTATAGATTTTGAAAGAACCCAGTCAGTTCATGGAGACGGTTTCTCTATGAATTGATTGTTCAAAAAAATTATCCTAGTGTTCAAAAATTTTACTCTAACATACCTTATATACTACATCTATTGTATAGTTTTATGCAGTATAGTTGATCCTCGTGTAGAGGTGTATGTGGAGATGATGAAAGAATTAGATGCTTTGTTTAAACCACGTAGTATAGCTATAGTTGGTGCTTCACGTAAACCTGGTAAGATAGGATATACTATTCTTAGAAACATAATAGAGTATGGTTATAGAGGTAGAGTCTATCCTATAAACCCTAAAGCAGATGAAATACTTGGTTTAAAAGCATATCCTAGTGTCCTTAAAGTACCGGATGAGATTGATGCAGCTGTTATAGCTGTTCCATCACATATAGTTTTAAGTGTAGCTAGAGAGTGTGGTGAGAAGGGTGTTAAAGTACTTGTTGTTATAACTGCTGGCTTTGGCGAGGCAGGTAATGTAGAGGCTGAAAGAGAGCTTGTAAGAATAGCTAGAACATATGGTATGAGGATTCTTGGACCAAACATATTTGGTGTAGCCTATACACCGTCTAGACTAAATGCTACATTCGGTCCTAAGGATATACGTGAAGGAAACATAGCTTTTATATCACAAAGTGGTGCTCTTGGTATAGCTTTAATGGGATGGACTGTTATGGAGGAGATTGGACTTAGTGCTCTTGTTAGTATAGGAAACATGGCTGATCTAGATGTTGTAGAGGTATCCCGCTACCTAGCAGACGACCCTAATACAAAGGTTATAGCCATATATCTAGAGGGGTTGAAGCCAGGTACTGGTAGAAGGTTTGTAGAAGTTATGAAGGAGGTTGTATTAAAGAAACCAGTTATTGTTATAAAAGCTGGGCGTAGCCTTCGTGGAGCAGTAGCTGCTGCAAGCCATACTGGTAGTTTAGCTGGTTCTGACAATGTCTATGATGCAGCTTTCCGACAGACTGGTGTTTTAAGAGCGTATAGTGTTGAAGAGATGTTTGACTGGGCTCGTGCATTTGCTTGTCAACCACTACCACGTAGCCGCCGCACTATCATTATAACTAATGGTGGTGGTGTTGGCGTTCTTGCTACTGATGCTGCTGAAGAACATGGACTTGACCTTATACAGCCTAGTCCAAGTCTTAGGGAGAGGTTTCAGAAAGCTATGCCCTGGTTTGGTAGTCCAAGAAACCCAGTTGATCTTACTGGTCAAGCACTTGTTGATAACTATGTTGAAGCACTACGTGTTGCTTATGAGTCTAGTGATATAGATGATATTGTGTTACTATATTGTAGAACAGCTATACTTGATCCAAGGGATCTTGCTAAAGCTGTTATAGATGTACATAGAGAGTATATGGATAAGGGTAAACCAATTGTTGTAGGAATGGTTGGTGGTGTAGACGTGTATGAGGCTATGAAAATACTTAATCGTGAATGCATACCAGCATACCCTAGTCCAGAACGTGCTATATCAAGTCTAGCAGCTATGGCTAGGTATATGGAGTTTACTAGAAAGCTTAGGCAAAAACATGATCAACAGTCAACACAGTTATCTATAGTATCTATTTCTAGAACACCTAGTTAGAAAAACTATGAGTTTATAAATACTGGTTTTATAACTCTAAAACCCTTATTACATAAAGGAGTAGTCTAGACTAGTTAGGATTATAGAGGTTTTTACTAACTACTATAGTGGGGGGGAGTCTATGGAGAAGATTAGCCGCTTACGTGAAGTTATACGTGAACGTATTGGCAGGATCTATCCAGTTGAACTAAGGTGTAGAGTTTATGGCTATAAGAGTAAAGCTTCTTATAAAGAGTAGATCCTCTAGTAAAGAAGTTACTGTTAACGCACTTGTTAATACAGGTTATGAGACTGTTAAACCACAACTACTAATACCTGTTAGTTTAGCTAGAGAACTAGGTCTATGGCCTCCTCCAAGCAATAGATCATTGTTTAGAGAGTACTTTACATCTGGAGGTAGTATAAGGAATATACTGTTAGAAGATGAGTTGTTTGTTAAAGTAGTTGTAGAATACAGTACTAGTGAAATTCTGTGTGATGCCGTTATATCAACAATTGAAGATGAGGTGTTGATAAGCGATAAACTAGCTAGTAAACTGGGTATTATAATATATGATATTGGAGAGGGTATATGGAGGCTAAAGACAGATCAAGAGAGTGTGAGAAGGAGATCTGAGAGACCACAGCTATGGAGTTAACAAAACAGCTGTATACCCTCTTTAAACATCTAGGTTTTAAGTATACCTACTATAACCTTTACCTCATCACCACCCCAAAACTCTAGTTCACCAGGTGATTCATGCACAACCTCTCTTGTTGACTCATCTACTATCCTAAGCTTTGCATAGAAGGGCATTTCTTCAAATCCGATCTTTATAGAACACTCTCTAGCTTTAGGTACACACTTCTTAACACTTTGTTCACTAACAACTTCTACTACATAGCCTTCTGGTAATCCAGAGAACTTAACAAGATCGCTTACAACATGTTTAAAATACTCTCTAGGAATAACACCAGGTTCTCCAATAGGAGGTATCCATCCAAGAACAGCTTCTGCAAAAGCGTATCTGTTATAGAAATAGTATTTTAGCCTATGGTAGCCTGCTTCAAGATGTAGTGGTTCACTAACATATGTTGTTGGAGGCTGATCCCTCCATGCATTAATAACAAGCTGGCCGTCAATCCACAGTCTTGAGCCATCATCACTTGTTACATAGAAACGGTACTCACCAGTCCTCGGTATATTCAGGAACCCCTTCCACATTACTGCAAAGAACTCGCTTGGGACACCGGGAGCAGGGCTATCCCACCATACATGATTTATCCATGGAGAAACATCCTCTCTAATATGCTTTAAAGCCTCTAGATCCTCTGGAGGCTTCTCACCATGCCATGTATAGTATCTTGTAAGCAATCCGCTGTGAAGACCACTCCTAACCTTGTATACTATAACATTTGGCTTACTCAAACCCTCACTCCACCATAAAACCTTCTCTCATAAACAGTATTACGGGCTGGGAGAGTTTTTAAAGAAACTGACTTAAGAAACACTATATAGCTCTAGCCATAAGGTAGGCGTCTTCACCATCAATATAGTAGTGTGCTAGAACCTTGACAATCCTATAGCCTAGTTTTTCATAGAGTGTTATAGCTGGTTTATTACTAACACGTACTTCTAAATAGGTCTCTCTACAACCATACTCTTCTCTACCAGCTTTCAAACCATAAGCCATTAAAGCATAACCCAACCCCCTTCTCCTATGCTCTGGTAGTACAGCAATACTGACAACATGGAGACTACGTGTAAATATTCTATGGAAGAAACTTGTTCTCCACTCAACACGGTTCATAATATAGCCTACAACCTCTCCATTAGGAGACTCTGCTACATAGAATGCCTTACCATACCGATCAAGTAGTTCCTCAAAAAAGAATGGTGGATAGTTTTCTGGTAGACATGAACGGTTTATACTAATTACCTTCCATAAATCCTCTTTCCTAGCATTCCTAACTATATAGCCAATAGCTTTCTCTTGTAAGAGCTTAGAAGCATTAATGTATATCTCTTCTATACTAGGCTCCCACTCCTCCTTCAAAACCACCACTCTCACAAATACATATAATACTACGATCTAGTTTAATTAGATATAGCTTAAATACTATCATGTCTAGAAAGATATTATTGGTGTATTCTAGTGATAGATAATGAAGAGTGTTATAGGATAAGCCTTCATAACAAGAGGATATTGTTTGGACTAACATTTGGGAAATACATGTATAAGAGTATAGACCTTGTTAAAAGAATGTGTTCTTGTGGTGCAAATGTATCTCTAATACTATCTAGTAGGTTGTTAGAAAGAATTGATCCATCTATTATAGAGTATGTGACTGAGTGTCCGATACTAGGTATTGGTTTAGAACCTATAGATACTAGTTTTTTAGAAGAAATTGATACTATGGTTGTAGCACCAGCTGATCTAGAGTTTATTTCTGGAATAGCCTATGGTGTTAGCGTAGACGATCCTCTTATAAAGACAGCTATAGCTATAAATAGCCTAGAGAAACCACTAGCTATACTACCGGTTATTGAATGGAGTCTCTATAATAGCCTCCAATACAGGGATCTAGTGGATAAGTTGAAGAACTATAACGTATACATTATAGACCCACTAGTTAAGAATGGAGAGCTTAAATACCCTCCATTAAGAGACCTATTATACTGTATATCTACACTAGTAGAGCGTAGAAAGGATCTCGTTGGATATAACGCTATTGTAACAACAGGATCTACTATAGAATACCTTGATCCATTAAGGATCATTACAAACAGGTATAGGGGTTTAGTAGGTCTATATATTGCTTTAGAACTAGCATGCCGTGGATCTAGAGTACACCTAGTCTATGGGCCATCAACAATAGATCCTCCATATAATGTTGTAAATTATCCAGTAGAGACAACTCATGAAATGGCTGCACGTATAAGAAGTATTAGTGAAGAAGTTAGGCCTGATATAGCAGTATTTGCTGCATCACCAGCCGACTACCGTCCTATAAGTCGTTCTTCTGAAAAAATATCTACACGTATAGGTGAGGTTTCTATAAAGCTTAGGCCAACTGTTAAGACTGTTAAAGCTCTGAGGCATAAGCCTAGAGTATCTATAGGATTTGCTTTTGAAGTTGTTAGAGATAATAGTGAGCTTATAGAGAAGGCTAGGAGTAAGCTTGAAGACTATAGATTCAACATAGTTGTTGGTATAAATACGTTGTCTAGAAGAGGGGCTAGTTCATGCATTGTTAAGGGAGATCATGTTGAGTGTTTTGAAGATGCGTTGGAGAGCATGCTTGCACGAAGGATCGTAGATCTTGTTGTTGAAGAGCTAGAGAGTAGTAAGTCTTAGGTTGAAGGTTTTGAATGAACTACTAAAGCTTTTTATAAAGACTCTATGGAACTACTGTAGATCACGTGGTTTAATGATAGCTAGTCTATCTAGTGCTGCTGGACAGGAAGTTGTTAAGATAGAGGTTCATAGTCTATTCTGGTACTATAGAGGTTCTCCAAGTTATCCAAAGTTTATGTATATGTATAGAGAGTTGTGTATGAGATACGGTGATGTAGTAGATGTACTTGGCTATAGTGTTAGACTTTATAGAGACTATATAGTTGTACCAGTAGATTTGATAAAACATCTTCTCAGTATTAGAGATAATGGTGTTTTAGAGAATTGAAGAAATGGGTTATAATACCATCTAATAAAATATGTGTTGAAGATATTAGAGAATACTGTAGTAGTTGTAGAAGAGAGACTAGAGAACTAGGCAAACCATCTCTAAAAGCTATGGACTGCTGGAAGATCATAGTTTCTCTAGATACAGAAAAGTTCTCTAAAGCACTAGATATTATAAGAGATATTATAGAGGATGCTTGGTGTTGGATAGAATATAGTGTAAATGAGGAAGAGGGAATAGCTATAACTACCTGTCGTAAATGGAGTACTATGTGGAGTGTTAGAGAACAATTGATCAACAAGTTTCTAGAAGAGAGACTTATAGCCAAACCCTACCTCCCATATAGACGTGGTGGAAACTACTACGATCGAGACTATGGGCCATGGAGGCTATGGGCTATAAGATACTATCCAGAGAAACTACCAGTCACTAACATAGCTTCTATTAAAACACTATGTCCACACGATGGAGCTTTAATGGAGTATACTGGTAAGGGTCTAAAGTGTATGCTATGTGGACTCTATATACCAGAGACAACAATCTATGAAACCATAGAGAATGGAGTAAGTGAATACCGTCCACGAACAGGATTATACAAGGAAAAAATATACATACTAAGATACATAGGAGCAGATAAGATACTTATTGAAAGAAAACATAGCACAACCATAAACCAGATAATAAACCCTCATTATCCACCATAACCCGAATGAACACATTAAACCTTCTTAACCTCCACAAACTATATAGAAACACAGACAACACTAAATTAGAGAATCAAAAAGACTCTAATTAACTAGACCATAACTTAACCTCCATGGAAGCCTACTCAAACAAATACTAGATAACACTCCATGTTTAACTAGGAGATTAAAAACACCGTTTCCAGTAGGAATAATAACCCAGCCTCCATGGAGATAAAACGCTTCTCTAGATGTTATGGAGCACTTAAACCCCTCGGTTAACCATAGACAAAAGCCCATTACACACCCCATAGTAGCTTCCATGAAGGTTGGATTATGGTGGTAGAAACCCGGACATCCATAAACTCCCCGGTTTAATAGTATCATTTCTTGTGGAAGCATAGCCTGTACTCCATGGAGGCTAGTTATGTGTTGACAATGGTCTCTCTCCATTAAATCGTGGGTTTTATAGCTCCTTTTCCACTGGAGGATACACTATAGCCTCCATGGAGGCTATCTTAAAGAGGTAAAAAGCTCTAGACAACAATTAACTCTTTGGTTAGATAACACCATATCAGCTGGAGATACTCTCCATAGAATCTATGAGCTAGAGACTATGAAGGCCATATATATTTTCCAAAGGAAATGGTGCTATTAAACCGGGGGGTTAATTGTTATCCGAGAGCTATCACATATCCATGGTCAGCCTCCATGGAAGCCAGATCGGTTTTCTATAGGAAATGGAGCATTTTAACCCTCGGTTTATTGAGGTGGTTTCGTTACCTATACTATGGTAGCCTCCATTAGGTATGGTGGTGATCTTGGGTGTTATAGAGTGTCTGTAGGGAGGTACTATGGTCTTGTTTAAATGGGTTTTCTTTATAAGTTATGGTTATGTTAAATAGTTTCTATGGAGTATATTTTATTGGAGATACTGTATGTCTAGAGGAGTTGTCATAGACTATATTGTTAGTGAGAATGAGGCTAGAGAAATTCGTAAGAAGAAGGCTAACTGGGATTTCATTAATAAACAGCCTCCAAGGATACGTGAGGCTCTAATATACTATATTGAAAAAGGTGATCTGTATGTTGCTTCACGTATAGCTGGTTTAACAATAGATGAATTTAACCAGTTAAGGATAAAGGCTGGGATACCAAATGTATCTTAAAGAATATGCTATAGCTGATACATGTTTTCTTATAGACTGGGTTAGGTATAGATATAGAGATATATTGTCTAGATTGTTTAAGACAGTGTTTGTTCCAGAGGAAGTTCTTAGAGAAATAAAGTCTGAGGATACAATAACACGGGTTTCTAGAGGTTTAGCTAGAGACTATTTATCTCTATACACTGTATCAAGATATGAGATTGAGGAGGCACGTAGACTTATAGAGTTAAGTCATAGACATCCTCAGCTTCCATCAATAGATCTACCGGAAGCTTTATGTATAGTAATTGGTAGAGCTAGGGGATATATTGTACTTACTGAAACCCGTGGCGCATTATATGTTCCTAGACTAATAAATGAATATAGAGATGTCATTATATGGAGATCACTAGAACTCATAGTCAATGCTATACTAAACAATATACTAGACATAGACTGTAGTAATCCAGAACAAGTATTTCGTGAATATACACATGATACACTCCATATATTCCCTACTCGTGCACTAAATAAAGCTATAGAAGTGGTGAAAGAATTTTGTCTAAAGAGGAGATAATTAAAGAGATCATGGAGGAGAGAGAAGCTAGAGAGATCCGTAGAAAAAATGCTGATTGGGATTTCATCAATAAACAACCACCAAGAATACGTGAAGCACTGATATACTATATTGAGAAAGGTGATATAAGACTTGCATCTAAACTAGCTGGGCTTGATCTAGAGGATTTCCGTGAATTACTAAGAAGAGCACGTATACCAGTAGTTGTATAGAGAAAGAGTGTTAAAGTTAAAAGATAGCTACATCATATAGCATAGTGTTTCTACCATGGAATATACCATCAATACCAGAGTCAATTGCTTCCTTAAATCTATATACCCCTAGATCATAGCTTAAGTCCCTGTATAGAACTTAACTAGTCCATGACACTCCATGTTAGCCTCCATTGATACAGGAATAATGCTTAAGTATTTATGTGATCATCATAGTGGATGCAACAGATCCCTCATAGTTAACCAAGAGTTTAATGGTGTTAACTCCATTGAAGAACTGATTTAGTATCTATGGAGACAAGTTACATGTGATTATCGTTCTCCCTCCATTAAACCAGGGAGTTAAAAATATGTCTTTTCCCATGTAATGTCTTTCTAAGGCTTCATACAGCTCTTTCCTCTTGTTAAATCCGATATATGGCTTCTAGTTATTGGTGCTTTTAAACCAGAGGGTTTACTAGCTTTTTCTCATCTATAGCTGTTTTTAACAGCCTCTATTATACATAATATAGTGTTGTACCAAATCTAGATGAATCCATTATTATACCTTACATATGGGTTGTATGTGGTTAATTGTTATAAGTTGTTGTTTGTAGATGTTCTATATGGGTATTGGGTGTGTATAGGTTTTTAGAATGCTTATTAGTGTCTATTGTTATATCCATGTTGTTAGTGTCTCTGTGTTCCCTAGTTGTTTATGGATATGGTATTAGGAGTCCTAGTCACAAGTTTATCGTATACAATATTAAGTTTCCATCTAGAGATACTAGTGTCTATATTGCTTGGAGATTACTAGATTACCTAGTAGGCTATAGTAATGATACACTAGGTAACCTATTATATGATGTTGTGGAGTATAATGAAACACTAATTGATATTGATAAAAGCTGTTTTGTAAATACAACTACTGGCTATACAATTGACTTTTATAGAGTTATTAATGGTAGGAGGAAGATTTTATACATAGTAGCTATCTATCCTAACCACATATGCTTCTTTAACATCTACACTCTTAGCCATCTCCAAGTCTACAGAATTAGTGATGCAGAAGCTATTAATAATGGTCTTAGTATATTAAGAAGCGTTTTGGAGATAACTGGTTTCTATAGAGGAGATATAGAGATAACATTCCATAACATTAGTGTGTCAGCTAGTATAACTAGTGGAGACAAGGATATTGTATTGATTAAGACTGTGAGATATAATATTACAGTTAATAAGACTCTGTATAGAAGCTCTTACATACAGTTTACTGGTAATGGTGTAGTAGCTAGTCTCTGTATACCATTCCTCAACATATCTATAGAGTATCGTAGACCAGTTATAGAGGTTAGTGAGCCAGAGGCTATTCTAGCTAATGCATACTCTAATACTGTAGATGAGGTTAGAAGTGTAGTGTATAGTGCACTAGTTAATGGTAGTGTAAGATACTATGGGCTAACATACAATATGTACTATAGCTCTTTTAAGAAAACACTTATTCAGACACCCATACACGTTTATGAGATACTTCTGGATAGTTCTTGGAGAGGCTATAGGGGGTGGTTTTTAGACATAGTTGTTGGAGAGAGTGGAGAGTATGAGATAGTGTCAATACATTATACTCCATCTCTTGATACAACTTATAGAAACTATACATTAGTTGATAGTAGTAAAGTAATAGATTATATTGAGGGAAGGAGTTATAGGGAAAGAGTCTATAGGTGCTCTATAGCCTTAGCTTTTACAACAATAGCTGTCTTACTAATAACTATCATACTTGTAGATAGAGTCTTTAAAAGATAAAACATAGCCATGTATCTGGAGGAACTATTTTATAGACACAAGCTATTCTATAGTCCTCAACATTTATTTCCCTAAAGCTTAATTGATTAAATGAATGTATTTAGGTAAGAAGTTGTTGTTAAATGGTGTATAGGTAGATGAATGTATTTAGGTATTATCTAGGACTTATACTGATTGGATGTGGTTTTGCCCAGTTACCCGTGATTGCTGTCTCTATAGTTTATAATGAACCATACTATATACACTATGGAGTAGCTTTTATAGTGCTTGTAGTACTGGGGTATTTCGTTAAAGGTGTTGAGAAACCCTATGAACTCGGTATTGTAGAGTCTCTAGGTGTTGCTGTACTCTCCTTCCTCATACCGGGTCTTGTAAACACATTTGTTATGATAAGTGCTGGTTTTGAGCCTTGGGATAGCTTGTTTGAAAGCATATCTGGTATTACAACAACTGGTCTATCAGTGTATAGTGTTGATGAACTACCTTATACAATACATTTTGTACGTTCATGGCTTCAATGGATTGGCGGTGTAGGTATTGTATTGATGACTCTTATCTTCCTACTTAGACCTGGTACACTAGCTTATAACTTGCTTACAGCATATATTCGTAAAGAAGCCTATATGCCTAGTATTGTCTATGTTGCTCGTGCTGTACTAGTTATCTATGGCTTTCTTACAACATTGTGTGCTATACTATACTATTTGTCCGGTATGAGTGTTTATGACTCTATAGTGCATTCTCTAACAACTATATCAACTGGTGGTTTTTCTACAAAAACTAGTTTTCCAGTAAATGCTTTATGGGTTAGTGTAGTGTTTATGTTTCTTAGTGCACAGAGTTTCCCTAGATACTATATGTTGTTTAGGTTAAGGAGGATAAGATACCTTGTTATGGGCCCACAGATTAAGTCTTTCCTAGCTCTAACACTAGTCTCTATACCATTATTCTATTTTATAACAAGTATTTCTACAAACATTAGTTTAGAAGACTCTGTCTTTACAGTAGTATCTGCTTTAACAACAACTGGTTATTCAACAATATCTATAGACAGTCTACCTGATCCAAGTAAGTATCTTATAGTAATATTGATGATAATAGGTGCTGCACTAGGATCTACTGGTGGAGGGTTTAAACAGTATAGGCTCATAATATTGTTTAAAGAGCTTTGGAGAAGGATCCTGAAGACACTATCGCCTCCTGGACGTGTAGTCCATGTAAGAATTGGTGGTAGAGTTGTTAGTGATGAAGAAGTATACGTTTGTATAACAATAGTACAGCTCTATATAATAGCTCTAGTACTATCAACACTAGCTTTTATGATAGCAGGCTACGGGCTTAGCAACAGCTTATTTAGTGTAGCATCAGCTATTGGTACAGTAGGGCTAGCACCCTCTATAGTATCACACAGTCTTCCATGGTGGAGCAAGCTACTGCTCTCTATAGACATGTTCCTTGGAAGACTAGAGATCCTCCCAGTAATAGCTATAACAACACACTTAGTAAAGAAATAGATATCATATTTTTGACTAAACAGCCTATGCTAAGAACAGTTAATTATAGAGACAACTGGTAAATAACTGATGCAGAGTTTTTAAGCAATCATAGTATAGATAATAGTAGCTCGTATACTAAATACTAAATATTTAAACAATTTTATTGAATATTTTAAAAAATATAAGGATAGAGACTGAGAATATATTTAGGAGAGAGTGATACTGTGAACTCTCTCTATAAAACAATATGTATACTTGTACTAATAATAACCTTACTAATACCCATACTAGTACATGCTGACTATGGATACTATGGTAGATGGGTGAAGGATGAAGATGGATACTCCTCTGGAAGCCCTAAGAAAAAAACTATACTATACAGATGACGCAGTAGAGGTTATACTAGATTATTTAGTAAGTACTACAGCTTATTTAGGCTGTACTGGCCCTGCATATGAACCAGCTTTCCGAGACCATAATGTAGGTGGAGACAATATTATATCAAACTTTGAAATAGTATTCTATGCTGGACACGGGAGTCCATGCAGATTCAGGGTCTATCCACAATACAACTCTACTACTGCTTCATCTAGTATGAATATAAGTGAAGTTAATCCAGTAAATAAGCTTAAATGGCTAGCATTTTTATCATGTTATACACTAAGCTGTAGTGAAGATATTATAGCACTATTCATATTCCGTGCAGATCCTAGTACTTATCACTTAACAAGAAACACTATAATACATGGAGTTGTAGGTTTTTCTTCAGATTTCATAGATCACCAGACCAATGGATTAGGAGAGGTTGTATGGAGTATGAAAGACTTTGCAGAATACTTCACAAACTATCTAGATCGATATGATGGAGCATTTATTCCAGCATGGATTAAAGCTGTAAAGGAGGCAGCTGAGAAAACAAATATGCCGCTAACAACAAAGTATGCATACTCCTATGTCATGGTTGAAGTAGCTGTATACTTAGATAAACATTCACCACCCATGTATGAACTAGTCACCTTTGACTACTCTGAGGAAAAAATACCGTTATCAGATAATGATGAATTCTATCCAACCCCGGGGAGTACAATCAGCATTACCAACTATATTAAGAAGGAATATAATGCTTATCGTGTAGTCCTTATATCCTACTATGGGGAAGTTATATTTGAGAGAAAAACTTTCTCATAACAAGTTATGGGGTGATCTGTGTGATGCATGTTATAATAAAAACAATACCGTTCATTACACTACTACTTATACTGTCTCTCTATATTGTAATGGAGCCTGTAAAGGCTATAGTACTGGTAGACCCTAGTCTGTCTTCATTGAATAAGGATAATAGGGGTTATGGAGGGAGATACTATAACATATATAGGGTAGGTAATGTTACGGAAACGCAGGCACTTGGTTTGATTAAGAAAATACTAGAGTATTTATCTAGTTATTCTGTGTTTAAGTTTAAGTATCCCAGCAGTATTAATGATCTTAAACCAATAGTTACGAAATGGATTGATGCTAAAGAGTATGTATACGGATACGAATATAGCTACCTTGATAAATATACATGCACCTGCAGATCTAGGGGTGAAACAAAAGTATTTGAAATGTATAAGGTAGAGGAGACTATTGTAGTTGATATAGATGTTGAATTTGATTCAATAAGTTTTAGTATACTGTATGGTAGAACAGATTGTATAGAGTTTTCAGAAGTAGATATAGGGTATATTAATATTACAAAAGTTCTAATGGATCTTTTAGAGCTCACTGGACTTAATAAAAGCTTGGTACACATAGATATTGTTGAAAATACAGGAAATAAGTTAGTATATAGAGCCTATATAGATGATATCAAGTACTGTAGTAGATGTACATACTATAGTGGATATTATAGAATAGTAGTCAATAATACATTAGGTGTAATAGAGTTTACACTACCATACTTCCCATCAATAACTAAAGTAGCTAAGGTATCTATAGAGGAGTATAGTCCAGAGGAGATACTAGCTTATGGTATAGACAATGCTGTACATGACATGGTTAGAGAGAATACAATAAAGCTACTAGATAAGGCACAATCAACGCCAAATGCTACCATGATATATAGGGGTCCAGAGTATATGTACGTGATCAGCGGGTCTAACGGGATATATCTTAAACCAGCTTATGTATACTATATAGTTAATGTACCGTTTAGAGACGGAGATTGGCATGATATAATAGTTGTTATAGATAATGATGGACGCTATAGACTATTGAACCTAATAACAACTGTTTTTGTAGGAAAGGATAGTAGTGCGGGTGTTTATGGAGAAACCTTTGACCCCCATAGAGTTATTAGAATATACAACAGCCTTAGTGGAGAAGAGGGGCTATAGAGCAGAGACTACCTATTAATAATACTATGCACTACACTATTAGTAGTTTTAGCTATAGTTACTAGATACGTTTTGAAGAAAATTAGATAACGTTTTTCATTCATAGATTAAAAGCTTTTAAATACAATTTATCCCCCATACCCTCTCTTAACTGAGGAAATAAGGAGAGTCAGATACAAAAGAATGTTTATCAAAGCACTAAGTAAAATGGAATAGTAAATAATAAGAGAAGACACTTAAAACAATAACAAATGCTCTTGATATATAGTGTATTAAAAACATTTAGGTATGCCTAGTCTTTTCAATAATCTCCTTAATAAGCTTCTCCTCCCTCTCAATATCAGCAAGCTTCTCTCTAGCCTTATCAACCTTCTTCATAACCCAATATCTAGACAAAAGATGAAAGAAAAGAGCATCAGGACCTACTGCCAGCCCGAGTAGTATCGTGAAAGAGTATCCAGTAAATATCATTAGTATAAACAATATATCAATAAATATTAAACCCCAGAAAAGGAAATGAACAAAATCATCAAGTTCGTACTCACTTATAAAACATTTATAATAGTCTTTTGAACCATATTTGTATCTCTTAATGCGCTTCTTCCTCCATTCAGTAGGAGAGTATAACATAGCAATAGTAGGAAAGACTACTATCATAAGCCAGAGACCAACTATAGTTATTGTAACGAATGAGTTGTCTGCCATTGTTTCCTACCAATATACCTCCATAAGATAAGCTTTGATATTGATGCATGGAGAAACCTTTATACCAACCATTCTTATTTGGAAGTAAAGGATGAAGCTTTTGACAGTGGCATTCCGCATTTTTGGTATTAATTGTTTAGAACAATCCTTGTTTACTTGGTAGTGATCACATGTTTTAGATGTAGTACTGTTTTTAAACTAGTTGAATAGATTGTTTTGTAGGTTCTTCATTATTTTTAAGTGGAGTGTTGTTTTCCTCTATATATAGACTGTTTATAGTCTGTATGTAGTGTAGGTGGTTTGGGGTAGATTGTTTATTGTTGTTATTAGTAGTAGGCTTCTACGTTTTATTTTGAATCCTTGTTTTGCATAATAGTTTTCTAGTCCTTGGACAGCATCTAGGTATACCTTCTTGACTCCAAGGTTTATGAGCATGTTAACCATATATTGTAGTAGTGTTCTACCAAGCCCTCTACCTTGCATACTTGGGTGTACAGCTAGTGTATAGACATAGCCATAGACTTCTCCATCAAAACCTTTTCTAACCTCGCCATCAACATATCCTACAACCCTATTAGATCCTTTATCAACTGCTACATATAGTAATAGCTTCCTAGTAGTGTACCATTTAATAGCATCTTCAACACTCCACTCACTAGCCCATTCATACTCTCTAAAAGCACTATTCCATACATCTACAACACCAGGTATATCATCTAGACATGCCTCTCTAACAACAATATTCTTAGGAGCAACAATCTCTCTAACACCATCACAGTACTCCATAAGCACTAGAGTATACGCTTCAATACAAGGCTCTACAAACACTCGTATAAGATGGTGGAAAAGAGATTTCTCATAACCAGCACTAACTCTTACTACAAACACTCTCTCCCTAGACAAGACATGCCTAGCCCATGATAGTAGAGTTGACACTGTTTTATATAGATAATAGCTTAGCAACCGGGAGTCTATACACAACCATACATAACCAGTATACCCACTAGCCCTAGCAAACACCATACCATAAACCCTATCCCCATCAACAGCTATAGCATAATCTTCTGGATCAAAACTACTATACTCAAACCACAGCCTACGGAGCTCATCTACAGAATCAAATCTCCTTTCAGCAACAAAACCTCTAATAGACATACAGTTGTTGTAGACACACATAATCTCATGATCAAGCTCTCCACCAGTATAATTTGCTAAAACAAACATTCCTAAAACACCTAATAACTACTAGTTTACTCCCAGTATATTCAGTCTCTATATTCACTATATACCGTGTCTACTGAAAAACCTAGGTCTACTACTGATCCCTAGCTTCTACATATAGTCTAGTTAGTTAAACCTTAGACTATCTAAAACCTACTCTATTACATACGTCTATGGGATCTAGAGTTCTATCCATAGCTATGCTTAACACAGCATGTTTGTATAGTGGTAGCTGTGGATGTACTATATACTTTATCCTCCCTCTATCAACTACTTTCTCAAAATAGACAATATTCTTATCTAGAAGCCTTAAAGCTAGATCATACTTCCTAGGATCTTCCAAAGGATCCACTACAGTATCCAGTAAATCACTAACCTTCTTAACCAACTCTAAAGACTCTACATTAAGCTCCATAGATAGCTTTGACAACTGCTGTACTAGTGTCTCAACAACTTCTTTAACCCAATTACCACACCCAACACATACTATCTCTCTAAGATAGCCTGGACAACCACCAGTTAACACATTATATAGAGCCTCTACATCAACACCTCTAACACCTTGTCTACATAAGTAATCAATAGCTAGTTCTCTAAACACACTATACTCTAAAGGCTTAACAAGATACCTATTAACACCATAACCTATTATACGTGGAAGTATCTCTGGAGAAGCAATAAAACCCTCACTACAAGAAGCTACAACATACAAACCATTACTCCCACCAAACAATATGTTCTTAGCTAAAGCCTCTAGACTAGTAACTGCTTCAACTCTAGAACTATAGGCTAAATGGATCTCGTCTAGAAACAGCAGCAACCCTCTATACCTTGCTTTAAACCTCTCCAACAACCTAGACACAAGATCCACTATCCTACCTGGAAAAGGTATACCAGTAATACTACCCATAATAGCCTCTATGAAACCGCTTAACAGATCCCTAGCCCTAAGCCATTCCCTTCTATCCCAGTAACTCCTATAATCAACAACTATTAATGGAATATGTTTCCTCCAAGAAAAATACTTTATAAGCTCAGATTTACCAACATTCCTTGGACCATAAACTAGGAGAAGACCCCTACCTAAAATCTTCTCTAACTCAACTAAATCAGACTCTCTATCATAAAATGGTATGCCAAGACTAGCTATATACTCTTTATCAACAAACACCATAGTCTAAAACCTCTACAATACCCATTGTTGACATAGAATAATATAGTTGTCTCTCAAACACGTCCTAAAATACAACACCATATACCATAGTCTATAGGAATCTAATACCTATATAAAATAGGTAGAGAACATAGCATGTTTTCCAAGTACTTACTCTCTCTTAACCAAGTGCTTTTTTATATCAAATCCTATTGACCTACCTAGTCTACATGCTTTATAGTTTAATTCAAACCCCTTCCTACCTCTAAGAACCCCCTCTACAACCCTCTCATCCACTTCTACAACCCCCATACCTAGTACTAGCCCTAGTGCAACCATGTTCAATACTTTATAGACACCATGTTCTATAGCTTTCCTCGACAATGGTGCTTCTACTGTATTCTCTAGCCTTGTTTTAACTAGTTCACTATCCACTATCACTAGTTGTGAATTCTCTAAGTGTCTAACCCATCTCTTTACACCATACTCGTGTAGTACAACAGCTACAGTGAATGATTCTATAAATGGGTTTACTATAGGCTCTCGATCAAATACTGTATATGCTAGTACTGAACCACCACGTACTTCTGCTCCATAACTCTGTAGCTGTGACACATAGTAGCCGCTCTTAAACAGTATCTCTGATAATGTATTAGCTGCAAAAACTATGCCTTGACCGCCACGTCCAAGGAAGGCTATAGACTTAGCCATTACCCTCTACCTCTCCATAGCCTTTCCTACATACTCTCTATAACGATCTATGTATCCGGGTTTGTCTTCACAACGGTAGACTCCAACTGGTATATAGTCTCTTCTCTCATCCTCTTGAAGCTCCATGTACTTCTTATACGGTATACACTTCCTACGTAACTCCATTAGCTTCTCACCAGCAGACTTACCCTCACGTCTTACAACATAGGTTATACATGGAGCATATACTTCTATAAACCTAAAGCCACGCCTAATCTTTGACAATGCGTCTATAAAGCTATTCTTAAGCTGTATATAGTTTGAAACACACCAACGAGCTACATAGTTAGCGTTAGTAGCAAGCAGTAGCTTAACCGAATCAAACGGTTCTTCTGGATTGCCATAGGGTGTTGTAGGTGTTTTGAAGCCATAGGGTGTTGTTGGAGCCATTTGACCACGTGTCATAGCATATACTTGGTTATTAACAAGGATTACAATTAAGTCCATGTTTCTACGAGCTGCGTGTAATAAATGGTTTCCACCTATAGCAAGTAAGTCTCCATCACCACCGATCACTATAACTTCTAGATCGGGGTTAAAAGTTTTAACACCAGATGCTACAGCTATAGCTCTCCCATGGAGTGTGTGTAGCGAGTCAGCCTTTATATACGGGCTTGGTATCCATGATGAACAGCCAATACCGCTGACAAACACAAACCTCCGTAGATCCTCTATACCAAGCTCTTGGAACGCATGGAATAATGCATTCATTATAATACCGTTATAGCATCCAGGACAGAAAGCTGTTGGTAAAACCTCCTCTCGCATATACTTCAAACTAGGGTGTTTAACCATAGGGTATCACCCCTTTAGAGCTTTAATGACCTCTGATGGATAGATCGGTATTCCTCCACCTATCTTGTTTAAACCAACTACTTCTACACTCGTATCTACACAAGCCATTACATCATATATGACCTGCCCTAGGTTAAGCTCTGGTACAACAACCTTCTCAACACTTGCCAATAGCTTCCTTAATAAAACATAGTCTATTGGCCATAGAGTGACTAGTCTAACTAGTAGTGTATCCTCCTTAACCTTACTCCATGCCTCTAGTGCCGAACGACATGTTGAACCATAACATACTATTGCTTTAGAAGCACTACCCGGCTCTCCATAGACTCTATACTTAAATAGCTTGTCCATATTACCCCAGATCTTTTCTTTAAGCCTAGTCACTAGCTTATAGTGTGTTTCAAAACTATGTACATCACGATAGCCGTACTCGTTATGCGTAGACCCTGTGACTAACACATAATAGCCCTCTCCAAGAATAGGCATTGGCGGAGCAATCCTTGGATCATCTGAGCCGAAGGAAGGCTCTCTACCACTTGGCTTTCTACGATAAACTCTCTCAACACCCCTTTTACGAAAAACAACTTCTCTACCATGACCAATAAACTCGTCTATAGCTACAACAACAGGTGTACGTAGCTCTTCAGCTACATTAAAACCCCATACTGTATAATCATAAGCCTCCTGAGGATTTAATGGAGCTATCACTGGTATATACTGGTCTCCATGCCTACCCCAACGAGCCTGCATAACATCTCCCTGCCCAGGCTTTGTTGCTTGACCAGTAGCTGGTCCAGCACGCATAACGTTGACTAGAACTAGAGGTGTCTCTGTCATAACAGCATAGCCTAGACCCTCCTGCATAAGTGAGAAACCCGGGCCACTAGTTGCTGTCATAGCACGTGCTCCAGCCCATGAAGCACCTACAACCATGTTTATAGCTGCTAGTTCATCCTCTGCCTGTATGAATACACCATTGTGTCTAGGTAGTAGACTAGCCATGAGATGCATGATCTCGCTTGACGGTGTTATAGGGTATCCTGCATAGAAGTTGCATCCAGCATCAATTGCTCCATAGACAATTGCTTCATTACCACTAACCAGAATCCTCTCCACTACAAACCACCACTATAGCCTGGTCCGGACAATACCACATACACTGTCTACAACCAATACAATCACCCTTAAGAACAGGGTTTGGATAACCAGTCTCACTACAAACACCGTCCATCTCCAATACATTCCTTGGGCACACAAAAACACATATACCACAACCCTTACAAAGACTATGGTCAACAGAGACACTACACTTACCCAAAAACAGGCACCCAAGAAAAACATTAATTAGCTAAGACAGGAATATAAACTCTACCATAAACACTTGATCCCTTAGTAGCGTTAGAGCTACTATGTATTAGGACATTCTATAAAACTCTTAATAGACTACGTATCTAGATATACTATAATAGAGGATCTGCATGGGTCATGTATAGGTTAAAGCCGGGATTGATAGACCTGACGGGTCTGTAGTTATTGATGTTAACGGGCTCGTTAGTACTGGTGCTATATTAACTGTTGTTCCACATAAGATAGCTGAAGACTAGGTCTTGAAAATACTGGTAAACCCTATGTTAAAATTTGGAAGACTTTTAATGGAACATAATAGTGTCTTTACCGAGATCATGGATGAAGGCAAGGTCATCCCCTATCCTTATATCTAATCATTATTGATAAAGTTCTCATTGGCGTATCTACCCTAGAGGTTCTTGGACTACAAGTTGATCCATTAACTAGTAAGTTAAGGAAATGGACTATACTACTGTATTAATGTGTAGAAGCTATAGTTTATTTTCTCTTCTAACTATGTTTTCTAGATAGGTGATGTTTTGTGGAGATTATTCTTAAACCTATAGGTGTTGTACATACAAGTGCTAGTGAGGAAGAGATTAAGAATAGCTATTTTGGTGTAGACGGGTATATTGAGGTTTATCCAGAGTATGAAGAAGGTCTTGATGGCTTAGAGGGTTTTTCACATATAATTGTTATAGCCTACCTCCATAAGGTGACTAGCGGGCAGAGGAGAGTGTTAAAGGTTAGACATAGGAGGCTTAAGAGATTTGGTATAGAGATAGCTGATCTACCTCTTGTTGGTGTATTCTGTACAGATTCACCGCATCGTCCAAACCCTATAGCACTATCTATTCTAGAGCTTACCCGTAGAGACGATAGATTCCTATATGTTAAAGGACTAGACCTCTATGATGGAACACCGGTTCTTGATATAAAAGCCTATACACCGGATCGTTGCATAGTTGATGCTAGAACGCCGTGGTGGTATAGTGTTTTAGAAGAACGTGTTAAAAAATTGTTTGGAGATGTAAAATGGGTTTAACTTGGTGGTGGAGGGGGTGGTGGAGCAGCTACAGCAGCTTTACGTAGTAGTTCATCGTATTTAAGATAGGCTACTAGTAATAGTATACCTATTATAATACCTCCTAGTATAAATCCTATGATCATCCATGTTAATGTCTTATCCTTAGCTTCTCTATACCTACCACGATCAATTAGTTCTGTTATACTCTTCAACTGCAGGTATATTAGAATGTCTACAACACCGAATACAATGAACACCACGCCTATAATGGATGCTATTGTTATAGCACCAATAATAATCCATATTATACCAAAAACCAGAGCTAATATGCCAGCTATATTTATAAGACTCTTAATAGACTCTGCTTCTGGAGGAGGCATCTATAACACACCCACCTTGGTTAACTAGATATTACATATAGGTATAGTATCTTATTGTATAAAAACTTATATCTAGTCTTTAACACTATTCCCTAGACGCTAGTAGATATAGTAGATAGTTTAAAACAACCCTATACCCTACATATCTCTCTAAAACACTCTTCTCACTATCCAACAATTTTGTATAACCACTCTCTCTAATACGTGAAACTATATAGTGTATACGATCTATTCTAGGAACACTCTCTAAACCACTATACACTCTCCTAACAATACCAACTGTATCTACGAAAGACAACTTATCAAAACCTTTAACACTAATAACAGACGATAGTTCTACACCATAGTCTTTTAAAAGCAATGGCAACTTCCTTAAACCAGTCTTAGCTATAGATTCTATAAAGAGTTTAGAAGGATAAACTATTTTAAAACCGCTATAGTATACGTTTTCATCAACAAAGTTCTCAACATCTCTAAGACCTTGTCTAGGCTTAACGCCCGGCACATTTGGAACTAGGTCAGTATATGTATAGATCTCTTCACCGTCAAAAACAGCTATTGATATAAGGAGCATTGGTAGTGAAAACACGTCTCCACGATCAATACTCTCAACTATACCATCAATAGACATTATTTTTAGAGCACGGCTTGGACGAGGTATAGTCTCTAGTTCTCCAGCTATTTCTAAAACAAGCTTCTTACTCAACAACATATAGTCTAGTATGTGGAGAGCATAGTCTCTAACAACACTCCATTCAACACCAAGTGCTAGTAGATCGGAGTATGCTATCTCATCAACTTGGTTAAGAAGTATAAGGTCTAGTTCATCAGGCTTATACTCTTCAACAGCCTTCCTAACCTCAAGCCAGTCTATAGAGTCTATTAAACCAGCAGATTCTGGTTCATGGATTTCAAAATACTTTTTATCACCAACAGTCTCTACACCATAGACAATTGTATCAAAAGCTACTCCATAGACACGTCTTAAAACAACCATTACATACGCTAGCCCTAGACGTAGTAGGCTAGAATCAAGTCTCTCATCAACCTCATATAGGTAGCCGTAGGTGTAGTCACGATACTCTCCATGAACAGGTGTTGATACATATATTGGTCTACGATCATATGATACTATATGCCTACCTCCAACACGATATACTCTAGGCTTTTCAGAAGAAACAATCCATAATACACGGTTTGGAACCTTAATATATCTACCAAACCCCTTAAGTGGAGGGTAGACTACACAATATACTTCAGTAAATATCTTACCCCGCATCAAGTCCTTAAACAAGCTAGGCTCTTCACCCCACTTCATCTTAATCTCAACATACTCTTCATAAGCTTCAGCAAATGCTTCATCTTCCCAAAACCTTACCTCTCTCAAAGGCTTCTCATAAACAGCTGTGACAATCCTGCCATGGTAGAGTGTTTTATGACCCACTATCATTGAGTCGTTAGAGTAGTCTATACAGCCTATCTGGAACTTCTCAACAAGATCGCAGTGTCCTATAGACTCAAGTGGTTTAACACTACTACCCGATTCTAGATAGCGTTTAATACCATATGGTGGAGCATACTCGTAGAAACCAAGTCTATCCCATACACGTTTAAGGCGTTCACGGTTAACTCCATCCTTCTTTAAAACACCAGTTATACTTAGAACTTCTTCTTCAACACTAGATAGCTCTCTCCTATACCATGGAGAGACTATTTTAGCTAATCCAGTGAATAACTTGATATACTTGTTACCTGGATTAACAATTGTTTTCTCAAGAGGTAGTTTAAGCCATTTATGTAGTGCATCAACACCTTTTGATAAAAGCTCCCAATCCCACCTACTACTAGGTATTATAATAGATTCTGTAAATGGTATAACTGGTCTACGTCCCTTCCTACCCTCACGTTGCTTAAACTCTCTTACATCCTCTGGCAGCCCTAAATGAACTATTCTTACAACAGTACCTATGTCAATACCCTGTGTTAGCGTACGTGGACTAACAATAATTTTTACAACACCCTTCCTAGCACTCTCTTCAATCTCTTCACGAACCTTCTTAGGTACTAGATGGTGATGTGAGGCTATACGATCCCTATAACCTGGATACTTGTTCCTCAATCGTTTAACAACTTCTTCAGCTTTAGCAATACTTTTTGTAAAAACAAGTGTTACACCATCATCTCCTAGATATTTCCCAATAATCTCTGTATAGTCTAAGCCAATACTTGGCACACTATAGCCTAGTGATTCAAGATAAGCTGTTACATAGTATGGGTTTTTCTCAAAAACACTATAGTCTTTAAGAGCCTTCAACACTAGATCATCTACATCACCCCTACTCTCTAACCCACCTATATAGCCTCTAAGACTACTCCAAACCCTCTTAAGCTCTTTACCAAGAACAACTAGTAGACGGTTCTCTACATGGAAAGCCCTACCCTCTATAACAACATAGTCTCTACCAGTAACCTCTTTCAAATAAGAGCCTAGTTCATCTGGATTAGCAAGTGTAGCTGTTAATATAACAATCTGTGGTTTATGCTGTGAAGTATCTGTTAAAACCTCAATCATAGCCATAAGTAGTGCTAGACTTCTTGGACCATAGAAGTCTAGTTCATCAACAACAAGTAGGTCTATACTAGAGAAGAACTGTTCTAGAAGACTCTTAGAAGGCTTAACAAGATAGCGTTTAAGCTCTTGTAGTAGGAACGCAGGGTTTGTTATAACTAGTGATGAAACAGCTATCTCTCTCCTCAAACCACTTCTACCAAGTTCTCTAACAAGTTTGTCACGAGATGGGGCGTCAAGTTGTAATACATTAACACCACATGCTCTAGCATAAGAGTTTATCCTACGGATCTGGTCGTTAGCAAGAGCTAGTGTTGGATACAAAGCCAGTGCTCTAAACCCTCCAATCAAAGCCTTTACTAAGAAATAAGTTATCCAAGCCTCTGTCTTACCAGAGCCAGTACCAGAACTCAATATAACATTGTATCCCTTCTGGAGAGCATTGTATGCTCTAAACTGGTGTCTGTAGAGTCTCTGATAAGCAATAGACTCTCTACCAAGCCTTTCTAGACATGGAACAATCTGGTAGAAGTATCTATTAACACGGCTAGGCTCTACACCCTCCTCAACACTACACTCAAAACTATAACCTAAAGTCTCTAACAAATCCCTACTATCAGTAATAAACAAGTATGCGTACCTCCTATTCTAGAGATACCATATAGTACTACATATCCTTATTATGCATTCACCTACGAAAAAGGGCTGTGCCTTATAAAGCATATGTAAATACACTACAATAGTTAATTAAAATGGTTGTTTACTATAAGGACTACAAAACGGATATACTATGATAAAGATAATTATACGACTAGATTACACAATATTATCCGAAACTAGTTTAAGTAAGTAGTGATCTCACATATTCTCTTGTCTCTTCATCTTCAAAGAATACATATACTCCCTTAGTCCCACGTGTTAAGAGTATGATGTATCTATTTACAAGCAACCTATAGGCCTTATCCCTATCTCTTTTAGCTATTCGTTTTAATGAATACCTACCACCTACATAGTCGGTGATTACACTTGGATTTACAATCCATCTGCCATTACGCCATATGAGATCGCGGCCCCAGATCACTCCAACATATTCAGCTTCAAACCCTTGTGCACCGTATACTGATGCACAGTACTTCAACGGATCTAGGAGGCCCATCCAATACCTAGGATACTCTATCTTCTCATGCATAAGCCAGTAGATCATAAATCCAGTATCACGATATATATCTAGATCAGAGTACTTAAGACACTTTCCACCTCTATACTTCATACATAGTGGATAACCTATTCTAAGATTATCTGGTGCTCTACGTTCCTTCTTATTGCCAGGGGTTTCAGTAAATGAAGCAACTAGTGCAACACGTTTACCACTATTATGTATTCTCCTAAGATCATTTATCATGTCTACTATGTTATCATAAACTTTAAACTCTAAACCAGCAAACTTAGGTTTAAGTCTTCCATAAACTAGTAGATTCCTGACAGCCTCTAGATAAGCCTTTGGTATTCTAATAGGTCTTGGTAGCTCATAGAATGAGTAGTTTATATCCATGTTCTTAGCTATATCAATAAATGTTCTAGTTAAACCCTCTTCATCACCTATAAGTACTTGTTCATCATCACATAAATACACCTTAACACGGCTACGAACCATACTCAACTCTATATTCTCTTTAGTCATTCTCTGAGCTTCATCATATATAACTAAGTCAAGAAAACCATATTTATTAACTGGAAAGTTTCTTTCAGCAACACCCTTATACCCTCCTTGTGGACCAGTTGAATAAAACTTTATTAGACCAGTTATTTTTCCACCTAAAGCAGTCCTTAATGTATTTAATAATCGGTTATTCCTATATGTTAAGAGAACCTTATAATCTCTTGATAGTGCTTCAAAGAATAGTGTTAATGCAATAAGTGTCTTACCAGAACCACTTACACCATAGACGATAAATGCTTGGTCACGCCCTTTTTCTAAAGCATCTAAAACTCTATCGACGATCAAGAGCTGTCTTTCAGTAAGACCATATCCTCTACCAACTAATGCCTTTATAGCAC
>CAYZRH010000001.1:0-84395 GCA_964480805.1 uncultured Desulfurococcaceae archaeon | reverse complement strand
TGTTTCCTAGCCCACGTTGAAACAGCTTTATCATTTACTACTATACGGGGTGGTATTTCAACCGTATAATGGTAGAATACCTGTTTAGATCTTCTCCCCCATAATAATGGATATCTATAAAATACCCTCGTGTCATGGCTTATCTTTATCCATTTATTGGTCTCATGTGTTTTTAATAAGTATACAACTTCCCTTAGCCTTAGTCCAGAGAATAATAATTGTCTATATACATGGTAGATTACGTCTCTAGCCTTAGCTTTTCTGAGACTCTCTATTACTCTCTCATCACTAGGAACGTACTGATCTACATTAGTTTTCTTTGGTTTAAGTAAGTTCCATAAGTCTTTCCTTCCAATATACTTAAAGTATTTCTTATAGGCTTTTACACTCCACCTATTATTTCTATCCAGGGGTTTTCTTAAGTAGGAAACATATTGGCTACATGTCTCTCTAGAAGCACTCTCTAAGCACCATTTCATAAACCCCTTTATCTCATGGTTATCCAAACCATGATCTAAGTATCTTTGGATAACTCCATGTAGTGAATCAGTAGATCTGGATAATGAATTTGATGTATACCTGGATAGACGTGGGCCCTCCAAGCCGGAGATCCCGGGTTCAAATCCCGGCCGCCGCACCACTTCTGTTCTCTCTTTAAATTTCAACTACTCCTATTGTTCTCCTAATTTATTTTAGCTTTAATAACGCTTAGAAGTTTGTTTACATTATCTATAGTCTCATGTTCTAAACCTTGTTTCTCTGTCTCTTGTTATAGCTGGTTTTATTATGGCTTTTTGTTCTCTAGCATTTAAGAGGGTGGAGGCTAGATTACTAGTTTCTAATGTCCTATTATCTTTTAAAAATATATGAGTTAGATAGACATGTTATTATGAAGTGAAATCTAAGGAGAACACTAAACATAGCATTATATAGATACTGTACTATTTCCTCTTTTAGAGACCATAGTTATTAACTAAACTATCCTTTTTCTTCCTTTGGTTGCTTGAGTAAGAGGGAATAAGAGAGCTTAAATTGTAGAGTAGTCTTAGAGAGTATGGGAATAATATATTAATCTTGTTAGGATGTATAGATATATTGATACACGTTAGTATATTTTGAGGATTTAAGTGAAACTACTAGTTTAGGAGCCTAGTTTGTGTTAAAAATACTTTAGGAGGTATGGTTAATCAAATACTCATAGATAATATGGTATGTGAATCTTCAAGAATTATTATTGTTAAGTTAACAAAACTCTTAAATACTTATTGCGAATAGAAAAACAGTCCTATAATATAGACACTTAGGTGAACCAGTATGATAAACGTTACAGTAAAGACACCTGTATTTCTCATTTTAGTACTAATCTTACTAACACAAGTTTCTATAGTTGCAACAGTAGAGCATGTAGAAACCAATATACAGTACAAACTAGAACAGCTATGGAGCTACCAATATGGCTATGCATACTCAATCAGATTTCTTGAATGGTCTCCAGATGGTGAAAAGATTGCGGTAGGAATACATTACTATGAGGGTTCTGATCGATTAATTATATTGTCTTTAAATGGTGAGAAGATACTGGATGTCGAATTTGACCATATATTATGGAATGGAGATTGGAGTTATGATACAGTCTATATAGCATGGTCACCTAGTGGTAATAAGATATCGTTCTTTGCTTATAATGAAAATGAGGAACACGGTTTTTGCGGAGCTTATCTATATGTCTATACTTCTTCAGGAAATCTATTATGGAAGAAATATATTGATGGGTCTTCTTGTGGTGGTTCAATTGCTTGGTCACCAATTGGTGATAAAATAGCTGTTATCACATGTGTTGATGATAAACTAGTAGTGTTTGATGCAAATACAGGTAGTGAATTATCAGTTAATAAATTTGATGAAGATGTAGTTTCACTTGATAACAATATTGCTTGGTCTCCATCTGGAGATAAGATTGCCATAGTGGGTTCAGTTGGTTATAATGGATTATTAATGATCTTTCAAGGAGCAGGCGAACCTCATTTAAACATAACTCTTGATGCTACATTCAATTCCTGTGATAAAATTATATGGTCACCAGGTGGGAGCATAATTGCAATAGCATATAACGCGATTGACTCTGATAGGCTAGCAGTATATACGATATCGGGCGATCTAGTTTTTGAAAAAACCTATAACAATATCTATGATATCTCCTGGCTCAAGCCTAACAACTACTTACTAGTAATAGCATATAATGAAGTAAATGAGGTGTCATTATTAACTCAGAATGGTGAATTGGTGTGGAGGACATACGGTATTTTATTACCTGATCCATGGTTATTGAGTTCAGCCTTTACTCCAAGCAATGAAAAACTTGTTTTAAGTGGAAGTGGTAAAAACATACTATACGTGCTATCACTGGTTAATGGAGAAATAATATGTGAGGAAAGTGATGACAGACTTAGCTCTAATACTGCCACTAAGATAGATCTATCGTCTGATGGAGCAAAAATAGTGGCGTTTATTGAGAGCTATTGGAGCGGATACAATTTCTTAATCATATACTCGATAGAAGGTACTAGATTTATTGAATATGATCCTAGTGAAAATATTCACGCGGTTAAATGGCATCCTCTTATAAACGATATCATAGCTCTAGCTTTTGACGATAGGATTGTAGTGTATAGGTTTGTAAGTGTTATGCCTCCAATTGCTTCTTTTACTATTGAAGTCTCTGGAGTAGACGTGAGATTCGATGCTTCTAACAGTTATGACCAAGACGGGTTTATAATGTATTATCTATGGGATTTCGGTGATGGTTTTACACTAAATACTACTAATTCCATAGTCCTACACACCTATAGTGAGCCAGGTTCATATAATGTTACATTAACTGTAGTAGATAATGATGGATTATATTCATCCATATCAATGATAGTTGTAATTAGTAAAGAAGAATATCCTAACATGACCCTAATTATTCCAAGATTTGCAGCTATTCCTAGCCTTGTTGGTGCTATACCATTTGTTATTAATAATCCATTTAATATACCAGTGAACTATTATTTAGAGATTAATAGTAGTAGTGAGTATATTGATGCAAGTATCGTTCATATTGGATCGCTTGACAAGATAGGTTTATCAATAGATCCATTTGATCCCAAATACTCGTCTTTCAAAGGAGGTTACGGTACTATTAACCCTAGTAATAGACAGCTTTATGCATTAATATTAAGGTTTAGACAAGATAGTTATAGGGATTTGGTTCGCAATATTCAAAATGTTGACCAGAATGTCGTACTATATATTAGATATGAAAATGGATCTATCTTCAACAAAGAGATCAGCTTAGCTGTTTCATTGACAAATATGTATGGTCTAAGTGAATGGAGTGTACCTATGGAGGAAATCTGGTACAATGCACAAGAGGTATACAAACATAATGGATACGTTGAAGTAAGTATAGATGGTATAGATTTTTCTATGAGAGTTGTAAAGATAAGTAATGTACTACTAACAGACTATAATCCACTAGTTTATGCATTTAACTTCAGTAATAGTGAAGTAACTAAGTATTTTGAGAAAAATGGTTATAGCAAAGAATGTATTGATACTATAGCTAGTTTACGCAGTAAATTAACTAATAGAGGCAAATACAATCTCCTAGATTATTTAGCAGTAGCTGGGAGAATAAGTCTTACATTAAAGCATGTCCATGAAGGATTATGCCATGGAATGGCTTTAGCAAGCATACTCTATTACCAGGGTCTTATAAACCCTAATACACCATTTGGAACAATAAATGATCCACTAAATAAAATTGAAGTATTTTCAAGACTATCTAACACTACAGTATCCACTACTGCAATAGACCTAGTTACAGGACTTCATACATATGGGCCAACATACCTTATTTATCCACCACCAATTAGTGGTGGAAAACTGGTTGAAAAGTTGAATAATATATTCTCAAGAGGTGATGTCGCCTTACTTATATTGGCAAACCCCGATAAGCATCTCTCACATACTATGGTTGCCTATGGTCTAATATTGTTCTCAGAACGATATTGTGGCGTACTAGTATATGATCCTAACGGTAAAGGAACAGATAGTATCACCATTATTATTGTTGATAAGCAATGCGATAGAGTATACTATAACTTATTTGGTCTATTCCACGTTGTTGAGGTCACTCCATCTAGTTCCTTATCCACTATAATTTCTCAAAGAGAGCCTATTTGGAATTTACTATATCTCCTACTCGACCCTGTAGAGAAATATCAAGTCCTATATGTCAATAACACCCCTATTGATACTTCAAATGCTTTAATATTTGATGCCAATGATTATAGTGCGATTATGTTACCTCTAAACGAGTATAAGATATTATTGGAGGGTGGACAGTATAGTGTATTAATGGCAATTCCTAGAGAAAATAGTGTAACCGCTTATAACATAAGTGTTATAGGTGGTGATTCTATTGATGAAATAGCAATATTATTAAATGGTTCATTAAAAATTAAGCCAGGAACTAATAAGGGTGTAGAAATAACTGTATCTTACCTAAATACTACTGGACCTGCTAGAGGTGTGTATAGCTGTCAGACATTTCACTTAATCATCCCTAATAATACAACAATAATGATAGTAAAGAATCTCCAATATATGAAAGGAAGCATGGAAATATGTATTGATCTCGACTCTGATGGTAGATTAGATGAAAAAGTCAGTATTAGTAATGGAACTTCTATAGACATAGGAAATATATTAAGCCAGAAAACTATAGGGAAGTATAATTTAGATCTATATCTTAACTATGCCGTATATTTAATTATCATACCAATAGTCTTACTAATAGTACTTATAATTAGGAAAAAGATGCTACATAAATAATTGCTAAATAACACATATAGAACAAGTTTTTCTATACTACAAATAGCTTACCTAAGTACTCAAATGTAGATTATAGATTCGGTAAAGATCCAAGCTATATTCTCTATGGAATGTGAGAACAAATAATACTACCTCTAACTAAATAGTCTAGAAAGTTTAGTGATTAAGCAATTTAGGAATTCTGAGAGCTAGGAGTTAGTGAGAAATAATAGTCTATAAATAATTAAGGCTTCTGCTTTGCTTCTCTATTTTTAACCTAACATTAGGTCTAACACTAAGTTCTTGTCTAATTGTAAATGTCTTACTACAATTGCTCATTAGTGAAGATAAATAGGGCTCTATAATTAGTGTAAATTCTTATGTACTCTAAGATCTGATCAGTGATCAGAATTAGTGGTGATATTAGAATGAGACTATAGGTGTTCTCTAGGTCCTTGTTCATATGAGAACTTAGAAATAGTTTATTGTCTTCTTAGTCTTCTAGGCTATAGGTCACATATTTTGAGTTTCAGTTGTACTAGATTGTTAATTGTCTCTATAGTTTTGTTATACTATTTCCTATGTTAGGAGATAGAGCTATAGGTTTCTCTAAACATAGTTTGTTTATGATGATAGTTATGCATAGGAAGGCTTTACTAGTTATATTAGTCATCTTCTCCATATTCATAGTAGCGTTCTATAGCTTCTATATCTATGAGCATGAATCCATATACAGTACTGTAGAGTCACATACTTTACCATCACTAAGTTCTAGTATTAGTGAAGGGTTAAATGTTGTTAAAATAATTGTTATTGTTGATAACAATGTTTATAGAAGTGGTTTAAAGACTGCTTGGGGTATAGCTGTATATGTTGAAACACCCTATACCAAGTTCCTATTTGATACAGGGCCTAATCCTAGTGTTTTAGAGTATAATGCTAAAGTTTTAGGTATAAACCTTAGTTCTATAGACTTTGTCGTACTAAGCCATGTACATGGAGACCATACTGGAGGACTACCATTGATAGCTAGGCTGAAACCTTGTTTAAAAGTCTATATACCAGCTCACGTTCATAGTTTAGGAGAGTATGTTAGAAACCTTGGTCTAGAACCAGTACTTGTTAACAAGACTATGGAGATAGCTAGTGGAGTATATGTTTCAAAACCACTTTATGGACCTCCACATGAGATCTCTGTAGCTATTAGTACTAGTAATGGATTGTTTGTTCTTGTAGGCTGTAGCCATTGTGGTGTAGATAATTTTGTTAAAACGTTTATAGAAGATACTGGCTATAGAGTGTATGGTGTTCTTGGAGGCTTCCACTTATCTGGCTCTCCGATAGAGAAAGTTAGGAGCGTTATTGACAACCTCGTTGAACAAGGTGTTTCAAAGATATATCCAATACACTGTAGTGGTGATAATACAAGAGACTATGTTAGAACAAGTTATCCAGACTGCTATGGAGATGGGGGTGTTGGTTTAGAGATAGTTTTAAACCCATAACGCTTATCATGTAAAGAGTTATTAGTGATAATACATACTTAATTGTAATTAAGGTAGGAGTTCTCTTTAAGGTGTTGTTTATGGGTAAACTAGTTGTACTTGGAGGCTCTTCTGGAGAACACTTAGCTATAAAAACTGCTAGACTACTAGATTCTGAACTAGGATTTATTGAAGTTAAGAAGTTTCCTGATGGAGAGACTTATGTTAGAATACATGCTGATGTAGGTGGTAGAGATGTCTTATACATAAACTCTCTACAACATGGTGTTAACGACTTAGTAATTGAGACAATCTATACACTAGATACACTAAAGGATCTTGGTGCTAAACACGTGTATGCTGTTATACCATACATGGCTTACGCTAGACAGGATGCAAGGTTTAACCCTGGTGAAGCAGTTAGTATAGTGGTACTAGCTAAACTATTTAAGACCCTCGATCTAGATGCTATCTATACATTTGATATGCACTTACATAGAATAGTTGATCCAAAGGAATTGTTTGGAACAAGATTCTACAACTTGTCAGCAGTAAGTGAGATTGCAGGATATGTTAGAGAGAACTATAGCTTAGGAGAAGACGCTGTTGTGATAGGGCCTGATGAAGAAGCTATACAGTGGGCTAAAAGGCTTGGAGAAGAACTCGGTGGTTTAGAATATAGTGTTCTTGAAAAGAAACGTGTTAGTGCTGAAGAAGTAGTTATAGAAGCTAGAGACGTTGATGTAAGAGATCGAGATGTAGTTATTGTTGATGACATAATTAGCACTGGCGGTACAATGGTTGAAGCAATCAAGGCTTTAAAGAAGCAGGGTGCTAGAAACATCCTGGTTACATGCATACATCCACTACTAGTTGGTAGAGCACTATATAGGATACTAAGACTAAACCCTATAGACATAGTATGTACTGATACAGTGTTGAGCCCAGTAAGTAAGATATCTATAGCACCAGTAATAGCTAAAGAAATAAGAAGGTATGTGTAGAGCTTTTTCAGCTATTTAGCTATAATGTTATCAAGGTTAAATATACAACACAAACATGTTGGTAGGTATAATTGTTTCATTTATTAAAGCATTTTGCATCTATAGTTCTCTATAACATAAAATATTACTATTATAAATACAACCACTAATACTATGTATATGGGTTCATTTATTGCTGGTGGTGGAGACTGATCCATTATTGATGCTAAATATATGTTATGAGTATTTGTTGTCGGGTTATCTAGATCTATGTTAATAGGGTTTGATAGATTTGTCGTTAGTATTCCATAAACTTCTAACTTAATTACTTCATATGTTTTATCAACTATAGTACATTCATAACTATCCCATAGATATGGCGGTATATTACTGTCCATAACTATATTGCTAGTGTCTACTAGATCATATACATTGCCTACAACATGTATTCTATAGCCTCCATTATCTCCATAAATTGATGACTTATAGAGACTAATGTTGTTAACCCATTCCGTGTCGTGTATAGAGTATGTATAATCAAGTGTTCCATTACTAGATACTCTAAGAATATAGCCGAATCTAGTAGAGTAGAGTGAGTGTATACCAAAACCACTAATGTAAGCTATTGTTCTATACGGTGCTATAGTTATTGATGTTGGATAGAACTCATTATCTGGATTGGTTGTTGGCAGTAGTCTCTTACTAAATAGTATAGTTGATAAATTACTTGTTAATCTAAATACTAGGGTCCTCATCCTATTATTGAAGTCTCTATACTCACCAATAACCCATACATAGCCTAGTGGATCGACAGCTATAGAACCACCACTAACACACCAATCACCAATACCAGCAACTTCATAAACACCAGTATTACCTAGAATAAACATTTGTTCAGCGGTCTCATTATAGCCTACACGAGTAATGTTAGCAACAACAATATCATAACTATTTGGATCATAGGCGTCAGTCATACCAACAAGGTATGATGTATTACCATAGAGAGCTAGATCAACAATATACTCTCTACTACCATCAAACAGTAGTTTAAGATCAACTCTATAAGCTTTTAAAACAGTGCCATTATTCTTACCAACACCAATAGCAAAGCCGTCAACACCATCAGCACTATAGTCACTTGTATAGCCAACAACAAATACGTAATCATCAGCAACACTAATACCAAGTCCAGCAGTATCTGATACACCACTAAGGTAGAAACCCCAGGCCATAGAACCATCTAGAATACTAAACTTTGCAACACAAAGCTGTTTACCACCACCAATATTTACAAAACCAGTAACATAGACATAATCACCTTCAATAACAGCGTCTCTAAACTCTGGGTAATCGCCAAGAACTCCTCCATAACCAATTGCTTTAGCCCAGTAAACAGTTTCCTCAATAATATTGATTCTAGCAATAAATAGTGATTGATAAAAGCCGCCATAAACAACTACATCACTAGAGTTTATAGATACTAAACCCTTAACCCAGTCATTCCATAAACTACCTTTAACAGTATCATTCTCAATAACTAGTTCACATAAAACAATACTGCTTAATATAACTACTAGTAAAAGTATTAATATAATGTATTTACTCAAAAACCTAATAATCAACACTTACGCCTCACTATATACTAATGCTCTCTCATACTATATATCTTATACATTCAAATAAATGATCTAGTGTTTAATCCACTAATACATTTAGTAAAATATATTCCACCATAGCTCTCTAAACTAAGAATAATACATACTAAAGCTAGACATATATGTTTAAATAAGGTATATACCATTAATGGAGTACATACATGTATTGGAGGTAATAGAATGGTTCTAGTAGAGATTATTAGAGAACCTATTTCCATAGATAAAGTAGTTAATGAAATGATATCTGAGAGTATTGGAAAAGGCGGTGGAGCTTTAGTTGTTTTTACTGGCTTTGTTAAAGGCCTTGTAGGTGAGCATAGAGTTTATGAGTTAGAGTGTATAGTTGATAAACTAGATGTGTTGAAGAAAAGGATTGAAGAAATAGTTTATGAAGAACTAGGTAGTGGGGTTATTGATATAAGAGTATATTATAGAATTGGTAAACTAAAACCAGGTCAAACACTTACATACATATTTGTATCAGCAGTTAATAGACATATAGCTTTTGATAAAGCAAAGAAGATAATTGATAGAATAAAAAAGGAAACACCAGTATCTAGAATTGAGAAAAGAGATAATGGAGTATATCAAATAGTGGGGAGTATGAGGAGAATCAACTAGGTAGGAATACTCAGTAATCACTCCTGAAGAGTAATGGGAAACAATGGATCATGAAAGATGTTTTTATAGAGAGTTAGCTTTTATAAAGACCTTGTCAGATGTTTTATATAGATAGTCTGACAGGGATAGGATATGTCAGCAGTTGTACGTGTAGGTAAGAAGTGTACTATAGTTATTCCTAAGAGCATTCGTAAAAGAATAGGGATTAAGGAGGGAACTAAACTTCTTCTAATAACTATTGGTAAGAGTATTGTCATAGAACCGCTACCCGATGACCCATTTAGTGTTTTAGAAAAAATCATTACCTATCCATATCGTGAAGAAGTTGATGAGAAAAAAGCTATGGAGTGGATTAAGAGGCGTGCTGGTAGCTGATACAGAGTTATTGTTTATGTTAAGCCCACGTGATCCTAGACACAAGTATGCATTAGAGATTTTAACTAAGTTTGGAAATGAACTAGTAGTTCCCGATACAGCCTTATTAGAGTATGAGGTAGTTTTAAAGTCCCGTGGCTGTAGCTTAACTGAAGTTAAGGAAGCTCTATTAGCTATTAAAAGAATTATTGATGACTATGGTTTAAGTGAAGCTAGGACTATAGACTCTACAACAATGATTAGACATCTAGAGATTATGGAAAGGTATGGGTTAAGCTTTTTTGATAGTTTAATAGCTTCTTCAACACTAGCTCTTGGTGGGGTGGTGGTATCTGATGATGAAGATTTTGATAGAGTAGATGGTTTAAGAAGAATGTCTATAGCTAAGTCAAATGTTTAGTGAGTAGAATGTATCCTAGAGGATATACTAGGTATCTCCTTAGAACTCTATATAGTCTCCTAATGTATATGGGCTTGGTATGTGTAGAGAAGCTTTATGGAGAGCTCTTATAGATTGTGCCAAGTCTATATAGTCTTTATAGGTGTATTCTCTAATAGAGTCTCTTAATAAGGTTAAGGGTATACCTGTTTTTAATGAATACCATTCAAGTGCGGGTTCAGGCTTTCTAGTAAACTCTTCAATAGCTAGTCTATATAGTCTACTAACAAGCTCTCTATAGTCTCTGCTAACCCTATTTGAGACTGCTAGTGTACAACAGTGGGGCAGCCCTAGATCATCTAGTGTATATAGTTTCTTAAACCCCATTCTCTCAAGACGTGATGCTAGAGGCTCCCATAATGCTGCATATCTTGCTCTACCACTAGCTATAGCCATAAAGATTTCTTCACCACTTAAGCCATAGACTTTCCTATAACCACTAACACCTATCTCCTTTAAACCATAGGATAACAGTAGATCCATTGTAGATATCTTTGATGAGACACCAATCTCTAGTTTACAGTCTCTATTCATATAAAAACCAGCACCACCGGATGCTCCACCACCAATAATCACTATATTCCTGGTTAATGAAGCGTATAGGAATTGTGTGACCATAGGGCTTAACACTAGATCCACCTTATTTAATACAAGATCCCATGTAGCATCAAGAGCATTACTATAGACTATAGTCTCAAGTAATATGTTGCTCTCTCTTCTAAGGTATTTACAAAGATATGTTATAAACGGGTACTCGCTAGACCATACAATACCTAGCTTCAGTATTTTAGGACACTTTTCTTCAAAAACACTTTCTCTAACAAGTACATACTTTACAATACCAGACTCTATAACTCTCTTAACAACACCAGCTTTAACAAGTCCTCTTATAACCTCTGATACATAACTACGGGATACACCGAGTGCTCTAACAATATCTGCTTGTCTAAGACCCTCTCTATGCTCCTTGAGTAATTCTAGAATTCTCATACGAACACTCTTCTTCATAAACACCATCTATGGTAAGTTTTAAAAATTGTATCTAATAAGTTTTAACTAGATAACTGGTTAGCTAACGAATATATGTTCGGTGGTTAAAATGCCTTTAACTAAGCCGTTATTCATAATAGTAGGTGTAGTGCTTATAGTACTAGCATACATAATACCATACACTCTACTATATAGAGTATCCAGTCTAGAACTCTACATCTTCTGGATATTACTCACTATAGTAGGACTTGCTTTATCAATAACTTATCTACGTAGGGGTGGAGTAAAGTGATCATATACTATGCTATAATACTAACGCTATACTTCACAATAGGTACAGTAATTGCATTACTCTCTAGGAGATACGGAGTAGTGTCTACAGAGGATTACTATGTAGCAGGCTACCGTCTTGGAAGCCTATTATCAGCTATGACATATGCTGCTACAACATATAGTGCTTTCATGATGATAGGATTAGTAGGCTTTGCCTACGCTACTGGTGTTGGAGCATTTGGTTTTGAAAACCTATACCTACTAGCAACAATATTCCTACTAACACTGTTTGCTCCAAGTGTTTGGAGAATGGCTAGAGAGAGGAGGTGGGTTAGTCCATCTGAAATGATAGGTGATCTGTATGGTTCTAGAACACTAGCTTTTATAGTAGCAGTTATCTACTTACTAGCACTCATACCATATGCTACAGCTCAAATGGTTGGTATTGGAAACTTGTTCCAAGGTATTGGTTTTGGATACTATACTGGGGTATTGTTTACAGCATTTATAGTTTTCTTATGGACATACCTAGCTGGTATATGGAGTGTTGCTTCAACAGATGTGTATCAAGGACTATGGATGATAGTTTCTTCAATAATGTTTATTATATGGATTATCTTCTACCTACTACCATCTAATGGACTAGATCTAGGTAGAGCACTAGACCTTGTTGGTAGAGAAGGATATCTAGGGATAACTAGTATATGGAGTAGACCAACAGTATTCCTATCATTCACATTGCCATGGACGTTCTTTGCAGTAACTAACCCACAAGTTGTACAGAGGATGTATATGCCTAGAGATGAGAAGGCTTTAAAGAACATGATCATCTATTTTGCATTATTCGGTCTAGTGTATACAATCCTTGTTACAGTGATCGGTTTACTAGCTAGATCACTTACAATAGCTGGAGCATTTCCCGATCTAACTAAGGATAGAGACCTTGTAACACCAACACTTATTTCATTAGCACATCCAATAGTTTCTTCAATAGTTTTTGTAAGCATTATAGCTGCTTCTATATCAACACTAGACTCTATAATACTAACACTATCAAGTACTACATCTAAAGACATCTATAGATCATCTGGTAGGGTTGGAAGTAACAAGATGCTGATCACGTATATTGTACTAGCTTTCTTAGTATTAGTAACAACAGCTATAGCATGGTTTAAACCAGGTTTTGTAGTAGAACTATCTGTATTATCGAGTGTGCTACTACTACCGTTAGCACCGATAACAATAGTTGCTTGGACTAAGCCAAGAATAGTTAATAGAGGCTACATACCAGCAATTGTCTCACTAATAACTGGTTCAGGCATAGGCTTCTATACAGCAGTACGCTATGGGCCTAAGAAGGCATTCACTCTAGAATTTCTAGGACTACCAGTATCACTATGGATACTGACTGTATCAACAATAACTCTACTACTAGGACTACTTGTGCAGGAGATGAGTAGGAGAGAAACCTAATAATCTAGAATAGTCTCTGTCTATACGGGAACTCGTAGCCACATCTAGGGCATCTAACATAGCCGCAGTCACCAAAAGTTGCTGATGGACAGCCTCTACAAGCTACTGCACGTGAATAGCTTATATCAAATACAAAGCCGCATTTAGGGCATCTTAATTTCATACCATACCCTCCTCCTACTATCTAGTAGGATACTATAACCTTAATAATGGTTTAACTAGATAAAGCATTAGCCTAGTACTATACAGTACTCTAGGCGTTGTTTCTTGAAGGTTAGGGTAAAGTTTATGTTATGGCTTAGAGATAGAGTTAGTGTTAGTGAAACAGTTGTTGGTATTGATAGTGGTTTTAAACTAAGTGATCTACTGGAGATTTCGGTAAACATGATCCCTAGTTTAAGGGATCATATCAGTGGTGTTTTTAAGAATATGGAGAGTAGGGTTAGTGTCTTAGTTAATGGAGTTAATGTGTATAGTAATGTAGAGCTTAAAGACGGCGATATAGTAGTCTTTATACAGTGTCTGGTGGGTAGAGTTCTTGGGTCTACTGCTTATAACATGTAGACCAGGTAATGTTGAGAGATGTATTGAAGAAGTTGGTAATGTACTGTATCCCTATGATCAAGGGATAGTTTTTGAAGAAACTCCTTTTAAAGGAGTTGTTGTTTTAAAGACAAAGCTCGATCCTATGGAAGCTTTTAGAATACTTAAGTCTAGTGAGTACGGGTTTGTTGAAAGAATTGTTCCTTTCCAAATAGTTGTTGAGAACGCTTCTATAGATGATATAGTTTCTAGAGCATTAGCTCTTGTAAAGCCTGATCTAAAAACTATTTGTTTAAGGATAAGAGTTAGAGGTGTTAGAGATGTTAGTTCAAAGATCTGGTTTTTGCTTAAGAGAGAGCTTTTAGATAGAGGCGTTGTTGTAAAGAGTGATGCAGAGTACTGTATCTATGTAGAGACTATAGAGAAGCTCTATGGATTATCTCTTTTAAAGAATAGGGAAGACCGTGTTCATTAAGGGATACATTTTATATACCCATAATCTCTCTATGGGGTGTATAGTGAGTAGTGGGCTGAAACTTATGGTCTCCTGGGAGATTATTAAGGAAGAACTCAGTAAGCCAAGTATATTTAAGGGTAAGGAGAGCCTTGCACCAGAGTTTCTACCAGATAAACTACCTCATAGAGAAGAACAGCTTAGAGAGTTAGTAGCTAGTTTTAAACACCTTGTCATAAGCCCTGGTAGTTTCTCACAGAAAGTACTCATAGTTGGTAGTGTTGGCACTGGTAAAACAGCTACAGCAAGAATATTTGGTAGAGACTTTACAAGACTAGCCCGCCAACAACATATCAACCTAAAGTATGTTCATGTAAACTGCCACCGCAACCGCGTACTCTATAATGTTATACTAGAGATTGCCCGCCAACTAGAAGTACCGCTGCCGCAACGTGGGCTTTCTGCACAGGAAATGTATACTGCTATACTAAGCCATCTTGATGAAATGAATGCTTATGCTATAATAGCACTTGATGAATTCGACTATTTCGCCAGCATAGCTGGTAGTGATGCAGTATATTTTCTGGTTAGAACGTATGATGAGTATGCTGATATGATTAAGAGGTTAAACTTTATATTCATAACACGTAGTACAGCTAGTCTATCACTACTAGATAGTGCTACAGAAAGCTATCTACTAAAACACATTATCAAGTTTAACCCATACACCTCCAAGGAACTCTACGACATACTAGTATATCGTGCAGATCAAGCATTCTATGAAGGCGTGGTTGATGATGACGTGTTAAAGTATATTGCTGAAGTAGAGGGTGTTGACCGTGGTGGACGTGGTAATGCAAGGTTTGCTTTAGAACTATTGATGCTTGCTGGTGAAGCAGCTGAGAAAGAGGGTGTTATGCGGGTGACTGTAGAGCATGTGAGAAAGGCTTTTTCTGCAGTAAGTCCTGAAGTGGTAATGGTTTCTGAAGCAATATATTATCTACCACTGCACGAGCTCTTAATACTATGGGCTACAGTTAGGTTGTTAGAGAGAGGTAGTGAACCATACGTTAAGATAGGTGATGTTGAGAAGGAGTATGCTATGCTATGTGAGATGATTGGTGAAGAACCACGCCGTCATACACAAGTCTATGAGTATGTTATGAATCTTAAGAGAGCGTCAATAGTTGATGCTAAAGTTAGTGGTAAAGGGTATCGTGGACGTACAACACTACTTAGTATAAGGTATGGTCCATTAGACGCTTTGGAGAGACTTGTAGAGGATCTTATTAGGAAGAGGAAGATTGAGGCTAGTAAACCTTGAGTCTTACACGTGAACACTATAGAATACTTGATATACTGCGTAAGTATGGTGAACTCAATATAACACGTATATCTCGGTTAACAGGCTTATACTATAGAACAACTGTTAAGAAGCTTGAAGAACTAGTGGAAATGGGGGTTGTTGAAGAAAGGAGATTTGGTAGACTGAGACTATTTAGGATTAAGGGGAGGATATGGGGGGAGCTAGAAAAGCAGTCATAATAGCCTATAACGGTTCTAACTACTATGGTTTCCAGAGACAACCTGGTGTAGAGACTATAGAAGGTTCTATAGAAGAGGTTTTACTTGAAAACAATATAATTAGCAAACCATTCTCTCATAGAGAATTGGGGTATAGTTCAGCTAGTAGAACAGATAGGGGTGTCCATGCTATAGGGCAAGTGATAACGTTTATAGTTAACAGGGGTGTTAGTGTAGAAGAGATAATCAATACTGTAAACAATTACTTAGGAGACAACATTATTGCGTGGGGTTATCTACAAGGAGTTCCATGGGATTTTAATGCAAGGTTCTGGGCTATGGATAGAGTTTATCTATACTACTTAGATAGTACGTCTATACCTTATGGAGTAGATTGTGTAGAGGATATAAAGTCTAGGATAGTAAGTTGTGTTAATAAGATACGTAGGGGTATATGTTGTAAACCATTATTCTTTAGTGATGGAGTAGTATTATTGTTTAGTTCAAAAGGTTTTAAAAGATATGAGATAAGGAGGATTGTATCATGTATAATTGGCTGTAGAGAACTTGTAGAATCTAAAAACCTTGTACTATATAGTGTTAGATACCCCTTCCACATGATCACTTATAGAGATGTACTGGATAGGTTTTTAGAAAAACACAGTGTTAGATTAGATGTATTCAAGATCATCTATAGGTACATGGATTTTATAGACTGGTTTATAGAAAACAATATCTAGATCTAAACACATACTACTTCCTCCTATACCTATGTAGATAAGCTAGTACTTCACTAGCCTTTGGACCAGCAAGAAACTTGACCATTTCATCAGTAAGGTCATAGCCCAGTGCTATACGGGCAGCATACTCTGGATTAACACGGAATATAACGTGGAGGAAAGGTAGTACACTAGACTTTACTGTAGCACGTGATGTAAGAAGTCTTGGAGCTAGAGCTTTAGCAATACCCTCTCTTGTCTCACGCATCTTCTTAGTCTGTGCAAGCATCTTAATCCTTTGTGGAAACTGGAATTTAGTAAAACGATACTTGTACATACGCCGAGCTATAGCTATAGCTGGTCCAGCCATATCGAATACATATGATAGTAGGTCCCAGCTACCAGTCTTCTTAATCCTACCTAGATACACGTCTGCACGGCTTAGTGCTTCAAAGGCTCTCCACCTCTCCTCTGGGCCGCTATAGTATCTTGGTATGTTCTCATTAATCCATTGGATAAGTGTTTCATAGTCAAGTGTTGTCTGTGTAATAGCTGCTTTTGCCTGCCATAAATACTTTGCATTAAATAGGTTGCGTAATGCCTCAAATGGATTATATTCACGGTATCGATAGCCTAGTATGTTCTGTACAAGCTCTATAGTGACTCTACCATAGCCTTCAGCAATAGACTGTAGATCATTTATAGCACTTCTTAAATCACCCTGACTCCTTCTAGCAAGCATTTTAATAGCTTCTTCATCACACTCAATCCTCTCTAGAGAACAAAGCCTCTTTAGAACAAGGCGTACATGTGTTTCACTAAGTCTATTAAAACCTATAAGTTTAGAAACATCACGTAGTGGACGTAGCCGGGGATCCCATGGATCATTGGCTGTCATTACAATAGGGTATCTACTAGTCTCTATAAGGTTTAGTATAGCGTCTAAAGCACCTCGATCAGCTGTACCAGATATACCGTCAACCTCGTCTAAGAGAATGATCTTTCCTTTAGCAAAGAGGCTTCTCTGACTAGCAGCTATAAGAGCTACTTTCTCAATATCCTGTTTCCTCCGGAAATCACTAGCATTCATTTCAACAAGCTCTAGTCCAAGCTCGTGAGCAGCTGCTTCAACAAGACTAGTCTTCCCACAACCAGCTGGACCATATAGTAGTGCTGCTTTCTTATCGGGTTTCCCAGAAAGCCATAGACGTAGCCATGTAGTAAACTCCTTCTTAGCCTTATCCTGATCAACTATATCAGCTAGTTTCCTAGGACGGTACTTTATAGTCCATGGTATCCTCTTAGGCATATTTACACCTTAAACTTACGTCCAAGAAAAGCTAGTCTTGCTAGGAAAGCGTTTAACTGGATCTCATCATCAGCTCCTTCTACAAGGCGGTACTGGATCTCTCCAGCATAGTCTGCTATTAAAACCCTATACTCATCCGGCAACTTCAGCTCTCCACTAAATATCTCTCTATGCACTTGCTTAATGATATCTAGTCCAGATAATCCATAGTTTATCATAAGTTCTCTAAGCTTACTCCTTGCTTCATCAAATTTACCGTCAAGTGCAAGCTTGATCATTTCTCTAACCTCACGTGGGTGAGCAAGTCCTACAACTTTGTAGACAGCTTCAACAGTTACTTTACCAAGAGCAGATGCTGCTTGTAACACGTTAATAGCCTTCCTCATATCACCCTCACTAATCTCATGTATTGTTTCAAGAGCTTTAACATCATACTCAACACCCTCCTGATCAGCAATCCATTTAAGCCTACTTACGACATCATCCTTCTTTAATGGAGTGAAACGGAATACTGCACAACGGCTCTGTATAGGCTCAATAATCTTACTAGGATAGTTAGCTATCAATATAAACCTTGTATTAATAGTGAAAAGCTCCATAAGCCTACGCAAAGCCTGCTGTGCATCAGCAGTCATATTATCAGCTTCATCAAGCAACACAATCTTAAACGGGATCTCGCCAGGAACACGTGTACGAGCAAACTCCTTAACCTTACTACGAATAACATCAATCCCGCGTTCATCTGAGTTATGGAGTAATACTGGTATAGTGCCGGCAAAGAACATGTTATTGTCTGGTACATATACATCATATACATAGTCATTATAATCAATTAACTCTATTGAAGATATCTTTACAACATGTAAATCAGACATAGCTAGTATTCTTAACTTGGCTAGTTTCTTCCTCTGATCCTCTGATAATAGATCTTCATTAATACTCTTAAGTATCTTAATAAGCTTTTCTTTAGATACAGTTTCCCTTCCTTCATAAAGTTGATGCCTTAGTTCGTATCTCCAATTAATCCCGATAGCATAACCGATATTGTTGAAGAACTCTATATAAGGCTTAGCAAGTAAGAGATCTGATTTCTTATACTTCATTGATCCCTTCCAAATCAACCTAACTTCTCTATCGTAGATTAAACTCTCAATACCCGATATCCTAGCTAGCCAAGTAGCATCTATTAGCAGATCTTTGGATACACTAGATATTCTCACAACAGAGTTCCATACTCCAGTTCCATCTCCTTTATATAAGCCCTTTAAGAATCGTACTCTATATTCTATTGGACCTTCAAAGATTATACTTGGTACTCTCTTATTTACTGCTCTTGTACCCTTTCCGCTATAAAACTCCTTCTTAACATACCTACTTAGACCTGTAGACAACAGCCTTACTTGATACGATGAAGCACAAGATCTATCATAGCCTAAGTAACCTATATTCTCATATACGGGAATGCTGTATTGAACAGCAATATCTTTTATCCTCTTAGCCAATGCTTGCTCCTTAGGATAACCAACTGTTATAACTAATTGGCCAGATGTAAGTATGCCTGTTCTAGATTTCTTAAACCCAACAGCTCCTTCAGCAACATATATGCCAAATAGCCAAGCAAGATCCTTTGATAACACTAGTCTATCAGGAAGTTTAACTCTACTGCTTCTCCTTTGTCTCAGTTTTATACTCACGGTCTTTCCAGGTAACTTAGTGACAAAGGAGATTAGATAGTCTCCAGGTTTGAGTGCATAAGCAGATTTCTCTATAATCTCGCCATTACTATCTAGCACCATTACTGAGTGGTTACCAGTTAACTCTAATACACCGCCTCCTCTAATTCTTACCCTCATGATCTTGGAGGTCTTATGCCTTATTATCCATTTCACTTTCTTCCATAATACTTTACCAGTCTCCTTATCATATGTTAGTATCTCAAGATCGGGTGTTCTAACGTACTCTCCATCTCTATACCGTATAATCATGCTCTCTTTATTGAAGTACTTCTTATCTAGATAATCAAATGTAACCCTCATTACCTTACCATTAACTCTAACTAGTATAGGCGTATTTTTAGAAACAGATGCATTGAGTTCGAGCATATACCTATGATAATCCTCGCCATAGAGGTCATGGGCTAGACAGTGGGCTGCAGTAGTGTTGTGTAGTATTGTTGGTAGGTTTCCTCCTACATAGTTGTGTGTGTTATCTATAGTTAGATCATATACTGTCTCTTCTCTATCTTCAACACTAACTTCCTCAACATAATCCCATAGAATATCAGACTTTAGCATATAGTCTATGGTTTCTATAGTCTTTTCTAAAGCCTTATCTAGTATTACTAAAACTCTTAATACAATATCTCTAATTCTCTTAACATACTCTACAGCATCAATACTGTTATTTCTAGACTTTAACATATACTTTATAATATACGGGTTTATAGACAGCTTCTTAGCTATATAGTTAAATCCTATGTAGTTCTTTATAACAACATATAGTATCCTCTTTAATCTACTAAAATCTTCTACAAACCCTTCTATCCTCTTATCGACTACGCTAATGGTCATTAGTCTAGGGGTATGGATATTGTTTAAATACTCTCTTATCCCACACTGATAGATAGGTGCCCTAGTGCTATAGCTTGTATAACTATTAAGAATATCCATAAACTGTTCTTTAGATAAAATCTCTATAGAACTTAACTCTCTAACATACCTATCTATCTTTATACGAACTCTTCTAAAGTCTTTTAAAAATCTCTCACCAATACTCTTAAACCTTCTATACCCTACCCTATCCTTTTCTAATAGAAGCCTTAATTCACTACCACTAACACTTCTAAACTCTTCTCTAAATACTCTAATAACATCCTTAAATGGAGTTATTACTGGTATTACATCAACATTTGTTCCATGATCTCTAACACTCTTGATAATGTATAATGCTTTCAACTTCTTACTTTCGCTATTAAAACCTATTTCCTTAACAAATTTCTCAACATTCTCTCTACCACAAATGTACACTCTATAGCTATCCCTATGTCTTCTAACACTAGCTCTAATACCAAACACTAGTAGAGCATACGCTATCTCATAAGCAAATTCTCTACTCCTAGTAGACAAAACTATATCGTTTCTGCCAACATATGCGTCCCCATCATAGTATGCTCTAAGAAAGCTTCTTAAAGCCCCTTTATGCCTCCAAGCTATAGGTGGTATATGTATCTTTGAAGACTTCCTACCATAGACTCCAGTCTCCCTTATTATGTCAAGTACAACTCTTTTTACAGAAGTTCTTACTCTAGGTGTTCTACCTTTAGGATACTCTTCTCTAACACTGACACCATAGACTTCTTTAAATAACTTCTTAACAATTTCTCTAAGCTTCTTATCATTATTATGGAATGCTACATAACATTTCCCAGTATCTGGATTATAGTATATGTTTCCATCAGATAATATATAACCTAGTAGTTCAGCTTTTCTAGAACACTTATCCCTAAACCCATTAGGTATCTTTATAATACGTGGTGTTGCTATATAGTCTCCAGGCTTTACACTAGATGCTCTAACCCACTTAATACCATTATTACCTAGTACTAGCAATGGATGTCTAGGTGTAAGTTTTAAAACTCTTCCAAGCCTAGTCTTTACAATAACAACACTACTAGTCTTTCCACGATAGACGTATGAAACCCTTGTCTTTCTAACAACACCACTCCTATCTAGAGTATAGACAGAGAGGTTACTATGGGGTTTAACAAATAATTCGCCAGCTCCATTATAAGATCTGATCTCTCTTTCAACAACTTCTCTAATAGCTTTAACACCATCACTAGTGAGTACAAGTGTATCACCAGTAACACACTTACCAGTACCAGGCGGTCCAGCGAAGAGTAGGTGGGGCATATTCTTTTCTTCAACAAATTTCTCTAGTCTTTTAACAACTTCTTCTTGGTTAACCATATCGCTTAGTTTTCTTGGCCTATACTTTTCAGCCCAAAGTAGTTCGGCTAGTGCTTCACGTGAGGACATAACGTGTACCCCATAGCTATTAAACTATACTCTCTATGGATACTAGGTTGTTTTCTATTAGAAATAAAGTTTACCATAGAGGAGACATATCCTATACTGTTTCAACCTAGTATTTATATCTCTACATATATACATCATTAACACGGGTGTTATCTTAGATTGTCTACTAGTTTTAAGAGCGTTGTTGAACAGATAGCTTGTATTAACCTAGATATACTTTACCGTGATTTTGAAGAAGAACTTGTTAGAGTCATTGTATTAGAGGATCTTGGTCCAATATATGTTTCTGAAGGTGTTGTAGAGCTTAGTAAGGGTAGTGAATATAATCTCCCTAGATGGATAGCACTAGAGCTTTATAGGAGGGGTTTAGTTGAGTTTAAGGAGAAGCCTGTTGATTTAGAGGATCTTGCTAAGATAGCTTATAGTGAAGAGTCTAGTCGTAAGGGTATAGAGTTTACTAAAATAAAGCAATACTTCTACCATATAGTTTGTCGTGAAATTGACGAGTTGTATGAGAGAGTTGAACGTGAACGTGATACAGGGCTACTACTTGATCTAAGAAAGTATGAAGACTATTTAATGAGGATTGGTAAGTCGCGTGTTAAGAAGCTTATCCAACTACTATTTCTAAAACTACCATCAGAAGTCTCTAGTAAGCTTAGTGAAGAAGAGAAAATACTATATCTATTGTTAAAGGATATACTTGATCACTGGCTTAAGAGGCTTAGAATAGAAAAAGGTGGTTAGCACTAGATATAGGTTGTAGAGTTGAGGGGAGAGTATATAGGCTATGTCAATGGACTCTATAGAAACTGGTTTAACAAGCACTAGTATAGGGGATCTTAGGGAGAGGTTTAAGGATTTCCTTGTAAACTATCAGGATAGAAGAACTGGTTTGTATAAGTATCGTGAAAGAATATCTACACTAGCTCTTATGAATCAGAGGAGTCTTGTAATAGATTTTGATGACCTACTAATACATGATATGGAGCTTGCACGTATTGTTGAATATTATCCAGATATAGCTATAGAAGCTTGTAGCCAGGCTATAAAAGAACTTGTATTAAAGGAGAGTCCAGAGTATGCTGAAGTTGTAGAGAAGTTTTATCCAAGATTCCGTGGGTTACCAAAACTAGTAAGGATTAGAGAGCTTGGTAGCGAGTATATTGGTAGAATGGTTTCTATAGAGGGTATACTTACCCGTCTAACACGTGTAGAAGCTAAAATGGTTAAAGCATACTATGTCCATATAGACTCAGAAGACAGACATGGATTCTACTGGCCAGAGATTGGAGAGCTTGGTGAACGCTTAGAGAAGCCTCCCGCATGCACAATATGTGGTAAACCTGGTAAACTACAGATCGATATGTCTCGTTCAAAATTTATTGATTGGCAAAAGATCGTTGTTCAAGAGAGGCCTGAAGAAGTTCCTCCAGGCCAGATGCCTCGTAGTGTTGAAGTTATACTGACAAGCGATCTTGTTGATATAGCTAGGCCGGGAGATCGTGTAACTATTACTGGTATACTGCGTGTACTACCTACTAGTGGTGTTGTACGTGGTACTGGTAGAGCTGTCTTCGGCCTATATATTGATGCAAACTATGTTGATGTACAACAGAAGGTTCTTGAAGAAATAGAGATTACACGTGAGGATGAGGAGAGGATTAGAGAGCTTGCCCGTGATCCCTGGATTCGTGAGAAGATAATATCGAGCATAGCCCCCTCGATCTATGGACACTGGGATGTAAAAGAGGCTATAGCATTATCACTATTTAGTGGTGTACCCAAGATATTAGAGGATGGTACAAGACTACGTGGAGACATACACGTACTACTAGTAGGAGACCCAGGTATAGGTAAGTCAATGCTACTCCAATACGCTTCAAGACTAGCACCAAGAGGAATATATACAAGCGGTAAAGGAAGTACAGCAGCTGGTCTCTGTGTATTACCGAGTACATACATTGTTCTAGAGAACGGAGTTATAACGACCATTGGGGAGTTACTGGATAAGAAGATACAAGAGCTAAACAAACATATTGATTATAGAACAAGAGTTTTAGCCCTCAAGACAGACGATTTAAGACTAGATTATCTAAATACAACAAAAGCGTGGAAGCTAAAAACTAGCTCCATTGTCAAAATAGAAACAGCATCTGGAATTGAAATAGGATTAACTCCAGAGAATCCTGTACTAACAATACGTGATGGTAAAATAACGTGGATTAAAGCATCAGAATTACAAGTAGGAGATTATATTTCTAGGATAAAAGCTATACCTAAGCCTATTAAGAAAATAGAACTTGATACACTAGATCTTATAGAATTACCAGACGGAATAAAGATTAAATTAAAAGAGAATGTAGAGAACCATATAGTGGACGTGTTAAAGAGGAAGTATGGTACTTTAAGAGAAGCTAGTAAAAAACTAGGCATTAGCGAGAACCTATTATATAGTTTTAGAAAACATGCACACTTCTATAGAATTTTAAAGAAAATCTTTAAAGTCATAGGCTTTAAGTTAAAGAGTATACATATACAATACGTTGAACAACGTAATGGATATAAATATAAGATACCATGCTTAAGCCCTGAACTAGGCTACCTTCTAGGATACCTACTAGGTGATGGAACAGTCTACATACATAAGGATGGTAAGAGAGGATATATACGGATAATTAGTGGAGATGAAGAGCAAGTAAGATATATCATAGATCTTATCTATAGATTATTTAATAGAAAACCAAGTATACGCATTGATCCTAGAACAAAATGCTATGACTTAGTATTTTACTCTACAGTTCTAGCAAAACTACTCTACAACATAGGTTTCAGGAAGCCGAAGAAGGACATTATATTGAATCCATTAATTACAGCTCTCAATGATGACTTTATTACTTCATTTATTTCCGGTTTAATGGATTCTAATGGTTCCTATGTAGTTAGGATTGATCACAAAAATAAGATCTATAAAACACACATAGAGTTTGTAAATACTAGTAAAGATCTAGTATATAAACTTCATTACCTTCTACTACGTTTTGGGATATTTAGTAGGATAGAAAGGAAAAAGCCTACTAAAACTGTATTGCGTGGTAGAGAGGTTAAGGACAGGTATGTAAAGTATGTACTAAAGATTACTGATCGGGACAGTCTCATCAAATATAGTACAATGATAAGTTCGCCAATAGAGAGGAATAAGGAACGTATTAACAAAGTTATTTCATTATCAAGGGATAAGTTAAAAGATAATGTTCCTTCATCTCTAATCATTAATATCTTGATAAAGTATTGTAAATGCAAAGAGATACTTAATGTGTTGAAGAATAAGACTGTATCTAAAGAATGGCTTAGGAAGTATATAGATAAAATTTATGAATCTAATGAAAAGAACTATGTAGAGAAGCTAGTGAGTTCACCAATATATTGGGACAAGGTAAAAAGTATTACTATTGAATATGGTGATTACATAGTATACGATTTAACCGTTCCACAATATCAAAACTTCATAGCAAATACTATGGTAATTCACAATACTGCTGCAGTATTACGCGATAAACAGACTGGAGAATACTATCTAGAAGCAGGAGCACTAGTAATAGCTGATGGAGGAATAGCTTGTCTACATCCTGACACACGTGTTCTTGTTAATAATGAGTATGTTAGAGTAGGCGATCTCTTTAGAGAGGATAATGCTGTTAAAGCATCGTCTAATGGTGAACCTATAGAGCTTAATTATGTAAGAAGTAGGGTAGTTGGACTAGACTTAAAAGATCTTGTATCTAAAGAGGTAATCTCTACCATTATAAGGAGAAAGTATTGGAGAGGAAAGCTTATTAAACTAGTTTTTGAGAGTGGTTATGAACTTCTAGTAACACCTGATCATTTACTAATAGACGGCGATACTCTTAATTGGAAACAAGCTATAGAGTTTAAGCCAGGAGACAAAGTATTATCTATACAGAAAATACCAGGACATAACAATGACATCTATATCCTTGATATAATACCAAGTGGATGGACTGCAATAGTAGATGGTACTGTCAAGGACGAACTTCTTAGCATAATATGCAAGTTATACGGTAGTATTTCTGAACTTAACAAAGTATATAATAGAAAAGTCTATACAGCACATAATAGGCTCTATATAAACGTTGGATTGCTAAGACACATACTAGAACAAAGCGGTAAGTATAGTGAATGGAGAAGTAAGATAATTAGGTTCTCACGTAAGAATAAATCAGAAGCATTACTTACAAACAAGATCACGCCTGAATTAGGATACCTAATAGGCTTCATACATGGTGACGGATCTATAGTGCTAAATAAGAGAAGAGGTATTATATTGATAACACAATCAATAAAGCATGAACCAATAATAAATAAACTTATTGAATATATTACTAAGATCACTGGTAGGAAACCATATATACGTAAAAGACGTACGGTATCCATTATAAATGGTAGAAAGATCGAAAGCGACAACGTAGTTATAATTATACGCTCTGTACTCCTTACACATATAGCCGATTACTTCCTCGAAGATGGATTGAAACGCATACTTAAACTTCCTGATTATGTATTAAGGGCATTTATTGCTGGTTTAGTAGATTCTGATGGATCTATCTCTATTAAAAGATTGTTCAGAGATGATAGAGTATATGAAGTTATACATGCTGATATAGTTCTAAAGGATATTGATCAAGCAAGAGTAATACCTCTCGTTCTACGAAGATTCGACATATATTCAAAAATTAGGTGTTTTAGAAATGTAGTTACAGTACAGGTAACCAGTAGAGAAAGTATATCAAAGCTCATAGAGATTATTAGACCATATAGTCTAAAGGCTAATAGCATAGTCTTATCAAAGGAAGGAAAGGATATTTCATCAAGAGAAGATGTTATTCCAAGAAAAATCTCTATAGAAATAGCTAGAAGACTGGTAAATAGCCTTAAACCATACACTCTTGTAAAGAATGGATTATGGAGTATATTGTATGAGGCATCATTAGGAAAACGCGTTCTTACTATAGAATGGCTAAAGAATCTAGTGGAGAGAATTCATTATGATAACATACCTGAGGACGTTAGTGCTCTTATAGCAGTAGCTGTAAATAAGGACTACTACCTAGATAGGATAGTTGCTATAAAATATATTGATTATGAGGGGCCAGTATATGATCTCTACGTACCTGGTTTACATAACTTTCTAGCTGAAGGAGTTATAGTACATAACTGTATTGATGAAATAGATAAGATGCGTCCAGAAGATAGAGTAGCTATCCATGAGGCAATGGAGCAACAGAGTTATTACTATGATTTTAAACTAATGCTTGTTAATGGTAGTAGTGTTAAGATTGGAGAACTAGTTGATAGTCTTATGGAGAAGTATAGAGATAAGGTAGTTTATGGGAAAGATACAGAAATATTGTTTGTAAAAGGTATTAAACTCTATAGCTATAACCCTATATCAAAGACTATAGAGGTTGTTGAAGCAGATAGAGTTAGTAGACATAAAGCTCCAGATTACTTTATACGTTTAACATATAGTAATGGAGTAAAAATAACTGTTACACCAGAACACCCTATAGTAGTATATAGTGATACGGTTTCTGGGTCTCTAACAACTATTTCTGCAGAAAATGTGAAGCCTGGGGTAAAAGTACCTTGTATAAAGTCTTTAGAAGTAGGTAAAGCCGATCTATGTTATGTAGAGATAGTGGATATTGAGAAGATACCTAATATAGATAGTAAATGGGTTTATGATGTAACTGTTGAACCGCATCACTTATTCATATCACATAATCTCATACTACATAACACAATTAGTATTGCTAAGGCTGGTATTGTTGCTCGTTTAAATGCTCGTGCTGCTGTTATTGCTGCTGGTAACCCTAAGTATGGACGCTACTATCCTGACCGCAGTATAGCTGATAACATCAACCTACCTCCTACTATACTATCTCGTTTTGACCTAGTCTTTGTTATGAAGGATATTCCTGATGAACGCCTTGACCGTGGTATGGCTAGACATATACTGCGTGTTCATAAGGAGAGTGATCGGATACGTCCAGTAATACCTCCCGATCTTCTTAGAAAGTACATAAGCTATGCCCGTAGATACGTTATACCTAGAATGAGTGATGGTGCTTTAAAGCTTTTAGAAGAATTCTATGTACAGTTGAGACGTAGTGGTGGTGGACCGCAAGCACCAATACCTATTACTGCTAGACAGTTAGAAGCACTAGTAAGGCTTGCTGAAGCACATGCTCGTATGGCTCTTAAACCAGTTGTTACAGAAGAGGATGCTGAAGAAGCTATAAGGCTTATGAGTATTATGTTGAAGACAGTTGGTATTGACATAGAGACTGGGAGGATAGATATAGATACACTAATGATTGGTAGACCGAGGAGTCAGCAGGAGAAATTCCGTACACTTATGGAGATTATAACTGAGTTAATAGAAGCTAGTGAAGAAGAGCGTGTGTCTATAAAGGATATTATAGAAGCTGCTAAAGAAAGGGGGTTGTCAAAGGAATTTGTGTTAGAGACTATAAGGAGGCTTAAGAGAGAAGGAGAGCTCTATGAACCAGAGCCAGGCTATATAGCTAGGGTATAGAACTTCAGTAGAGCTAGACAACAGTAGTCTCTTCATAACCCTTTTGTATTCAGTGCTGGAACGCTTCTTCATCAGTTCATAAAATTTAATAAGCTGTTTCACAGTCATAAACTCTACTCAGATAAAAACATGGAAACAGGAGGATGCTTAAGAGGGATTTAGAGTTGTCTCAAGAAACCAAGTATGTAGTTAAGGCTGGAAATAAAGAGATAGAGATTAATGAAGACACACTTAAAATTATAAGAGAATACCTACACCGTCCAATGAGCCTTGAAGAACTAGCTAGTAAACTAGGTTTAGAATCATGGGATCAAGCGTATGAGTTTATAAAAAAGATACCAGCATGGATCATATGGACACCGCCAAGTCTGTGGAAATACCGTATAAAATGGATAAAAGAGAAAGAATAAAACAGCCCCCTTCTTCTAAGGAAAACATAAACAAATACTATCTATAACTAGCAACATTATTAAGTAAGCTAAAAACGGTAAAGAATATAAAAACACACAGCAAAAACTATGAATGAATAAAGAGAGGATAAGGGGCCGTCGTCTAGCTTGGTAGGATGCGGGCCTGGGGAGAAACCCCGTTGGGTAAAAACTATATAACCTAGAACGCCCGTGGCCCGGGGTTCAAATCCCCGCGGCCCCACTATACTTGCTAGAAATAGACTATTGATCTTGGATAGTGGGTTCTATATAAGTTTTTCTATTTTAATACCTTTAATAACACCTTCTAAGGTATTACCTATGTAATATTGTCTGTCTTTATGTGTAGTATCTTTTTTCATCAGTATTTCCTAGTTATTTAAACGTATTACCTCTACTAGTGTTTAACTATGCTAGTTCAGTAGGTATTACTGATGGTGGTGGTTTCTAATGCCAGTACGTTATGTGTGTAGACGTTGTGGATATGTACTTTGGGAGTTTAAACATGTTGGGCAAGACTGCTATGGATTACCTACACCGACTGAGGTTATGAATGTATATGGAGGTATATGTCCTAGGTGTAAGAGAGAGCTTCGTAAACCAGGGCTTGATGATATAATTATTGATGATAGAACACGTTCTAATACTTTACTAAGTAAGAAGTTTATAGGTAGTCGAGGAGTTCAAGAAGCGATCTCAGTGTCTTCAATGAAGGATACTTCTTATAGTGTTGAAGCCTAGTTATGATTTTTTCTCTATCTACAGTATCTAATATTCTATCTCTAAACCATGATCTTATGAAGAAGTATGAAGCTATTGATGTTAGGTTATGTGTTCTTCTACCATATCGTGCTGATTCAAAGTCTATAAAGTATATGTCTTTATTCTCATCAATAAGTACGTGTGTTCCAGGTCTATTAAGCTCTCCATGATCCACTCCTAAACTGTCAAGAATATATGCTTTAACAAGCACTCTCCTAATAATATCTCTAACACTCTCTAGATCGCCTTTTTCTAGATAATAGCTAATATATTCTCTAAGTGTTTTACCAACTATAAAATCCATTACAATAAAGTCTCTACTCCAATAATAGACTCTAGGAACAAGTTTGTATGGAGACAAGTACTCTAGAAGCATACCCTCATACTCTAGACTACTCCTTCTAGAGTCGATTCTACGTATTTTAACAAGTCTTAAGAAGCCGTTATGGATACATAGTGTAGCTATAGACGAGTATCCTTTACCAATAACATTGTACTTATAGAGTCTAAAAGACCCGTAGTCGACTAGATACTCAATACCTATGTCTATACACTTACGTAGTCTTTCTAAGAATAAATTCTCTCTACACCTACTTGGAGGATAGCATAAGGCATATCTAATAAACAAGTTATCCTCTACACTATACAGTACTTCATCCAAACAGGCTTTCTTAACACGAAATCTGCAATCCATTCTCTAAAAGCCTCTTCTTGTTCATATACTCTATATAACCCTTCAATAGATACTATAACTGGCTTAATATTTCTAAAATGGGGTGGTACAAGGTATTCCTTAAACCTATCGATAAGTATGTCTTGTATAAACCTGTACTTCCTACTAGTAAGTACTTTTAATAAACCATCTCTACCAACCCATGGACCAGATATGCTTGATGAATAATGTTTTTCTATAAAACTATGGACTCTATCAAATACGTAGTGCGGTGGTCCCTCTCTACACTTGTATATTGGTAGAATACACTCCTCTAACTCAAAACCAATAATAGCTAAGTAGTCTTCATTACTCCATAGACTATAGTATACTGGTTTAAAGTCAAATAGTTTAAGAAGCTTCCACAGTCTATCAGCAATTCTATCAAGTTCACCCCATAGTGTTTCTGGAGGTAGTTTAGTAAGTAGTGGGAGTATTAGGAAGAATATGCATCTACCAATAGCTTGGCTAATTAGTTCGTTAAAGCTATAGTCTAGCCTAGTTCTATAGAAGAAGTCCTTTGATGGATTCTCTAAATAGCATCTAGAAGCTATAGAGAACAATGCTAGTGAACGACTAGATACTGCTGCCCCAGCATTCCTAGAGGGGTCAACTGGGTCTGGAGCATAGACTATTGAGTCTGGATACTTTCTTCTAAGAAAGCCTATAACCTCTCTAAACTCCCTATACGGCATGTTAAGTGTGTTAATATATACTGGAGGTTTCCACTTTACAGCATTCCTTAAAACATTATGGAAGCTTCCATAAGTTATAACTAAGAGTTCAACCATGTAGCCAGAAAACCCTTTAACACGGATCTCTGCTCCATAAACACCTACTGTCTTCATAAACTTCTTTAAAAGTCTTACATCATCTCTCCCCGCTTGGTCAAGGTGTTCAATAACGTATCTTGTATGGAATGGTGTTCGATCAACAGCTGTTTTAGCCTTCCTAGGATCGCTTACTTTAATAGCTGGTACAAGATCTGCTTCAACACCTTCTATATAGACTCTAACATAGGGGTGTTCAGCATAGCGTATAGTGTATTTGCCTATCTCCTTAGCTGTTTGAAGCAATAGTTTAAAACCGTAGTTGTCTATTTCTTCTCTACTCCATTCCTCTGGAAACAACACAAATATATCTAGATCATACTCTCCTGAAAGCCATGTATCTTTAGCAATACTACCCTGTAGAGATACTTCTGCTTCAACATTGTTTTCTTTAAGAACCCTCTCCAAAGCATTCTTTATTCTAGAATAAACTCTCTCTATAAGAACATACTCTTCTCTAGAAGGCTTTATAGTCTTAAGTACTTCTTCTTCAACATCTAGTCTCTTACCAGTTATACTCATTCTTCAACAGCCTTTATAACACATAGATCACTGTATATAGGTCCCTGTGGTGTTAATATACTTCTCTTAACCTTAACCTTATTAACAACGATCTCTCCAAAAAACTCGCTAATATACTGTTCAATATACTTAACTAGTCTACTCAAGTTTCTAGAACTCTTAACACGAGCAATAGTTATGTGTGGTACAAATCTTTCCCTATTAGCTGGTATTCTTAGACTACGTAGGATTTTTTCAACAGCATTATGTAGATCAACTAGTTGGCTTGAACCCTCAGTAACACCAGCCCATATAACACGTGGTCTATGGATGTTAGGGAATACACCAAGTCCTTCAATCCTTATCTTAAATGGTTTAAACTTAAGCTTCTCCTGTAAAGCGTTACACAGCTGATCGACTCTAGTAATGGGTATTTCACCTATAAACCTTAGAGTAATATGTATGTTTTCTGTAGCAACAGGCTTTAGATCAGCTTTAGAGTCTACAAGATAGTCTCTAACACTAGCAAGCCTCCCTTTAACCCTGTCATCATCTATATCAACAGCTATAAACGTACGTACATGAGTCAAAAACTATACACCACTACAGTACTACTCTCTAAACTACTAGAAACCTCTACTCTAAATATTAATGTTTTCTCTATAGCATCTACACTTATTTATTCCAGCTTATATATGTAGAGTTGTTATGGAGGATACTACATGGTTAAACTACTGATTTGTATAGTCGGTATGCCAGGTAGTGGTAAGAGCTTAGTTGCTGAAGTAGCTAGAGAACTAGGTCTTCCAGTATACAATATGGGTGATGTTGTACGTGAAGAGACTTTGAAGAGATATGGTAGGATAATGCCTGATCTTATGGTTGAGGTTTCTAAGATACTTAGGAATGAGTATGGTGAAGAAGTTGTTGCTTTAAGAACTATTGAGAGAATAGACTCCTCTAAAGAGGTTATTGTAGTTGATGGTGTACGCAGTCTTAGGGAAGTTAGTGTTTTCAAGAACTATGCTAGAGAAGTAGTCGTGGTAGCAGTACATGCCTCTCCTAAAACAAGGTTTAATAGGATACGTAGTAGGAGGAGACCAGGTGATCCGGATAAGTGGAGCGAGTTTGTTAAAAGGGATCATATAGAGTTGTCTTTTGGTATAGGCGATGTAATAGCTTTAGCAGACTATATGATAGTTAATGAAGGGAGTGTAGAAGATACTAGAGAATATGCTAAAGAACTGTTTAGGAGGTTGGTAGAGAGTGTATGTAAGAGTTGAAGTAGAGGTTAGGCCTACAGAGGGTCTTGAGAAGGTTGTTAGAGCTTTAAAGAATGTATTTGATGGAGATATAGAAGTTGTTGATAGAGGTAATGGATACTATACCGTACGTGGTATATCAGATAGCCCACACTCACTACATAAGATCCATGAACTACTACGTATATATAGAATACTTGATGCTGCACGTAAGTACTTGTTGAAGGGGTTGAGAGGGAATACTATAGTTTTTAAAATACATAAACAAGCAGCTTATGTTGGGAAGATCTCCTTTATAGATGATGATAGAGAGTCTCCACTAGGAGCTATAACGTTTACTATAGAAACAAGTGATCCTGAGAGACTTATTGATTGGCTAGCACCAAAGACTAGTAGAGGCAAGCCTTTATGGGAGATAGGTATGCCTGAAGATTAGGGGAACACTATCATATAATCTTCTCCAACAATAACGTTCTTGAAGAACCTATATGCATCAATGTATAGTTCATAGCCATTCTCATAACGTGAACTAATATGTGTTAAAACAAGTCTTTTAACTCTAGCTTCTCTAGCTATAATTGCTGCATCAAGTGATGTTGAATGTCCTTGTCTGTAAGCTTCGTCTCTCATATGGCTTGTAAAAGTTGCTTCATGTATAAGTAAGTCGGCACCCCGTGCTTCCTCTAAAACACTATTGCATGGACGAGTGTCTCCAGAATACACGATCTTCCTTATAGCGTGTCTCCTCTTAGCCTCTATACTAAAACCATAAGCCTCTACCCCATGATCTACACTAAATGGTTTAACAGATAAATGATGATCACTATATACTACACTTCCTTCCCTTATAGGTATAAACTCTATATTAAATCCAAGACTGTCTATTCTTTTAGATTGTAAAGTGATAAGTATTTGCCTTAAACTATCTGGAGCTATGATATAGAGTGTCTTATCCCTATCAAGCATATGCATAGACTGGATCATACCAAATAATCCGAAGAAGTGGTCTCCATGGAGATGTGATATAAAGATTGCTCTAACTTTTACAACACCTAAGCCAGCTTTAAATAGTCTCTCTTGACAGCCCTCTCCAGTATCGAACAAGTATATGTCTCCATTAACCTTTAAAGCATTGCATGGAAGACCCCTACCAATAGGTACAGCGGTTCCTGTTCCAAGTAGGTGCCAACGTATATTCAATACCTATACACCATATATACTACTCTTGTTAAACCACTATGTATATACATGTAGTATCTACCAATAGGTATCAATCCATTGTTATATACTAGTTTATCTACATAGCTTATAAGCCAGTGTGGTGTAAGGAAGACCATATACCTACTGTGATCGAGTATTTGGCTAGAAGCTTCTATAAAGCCTTCATAGACTACCCTTACGTCTTCACCAAATGTGCTAGCAGCTCTACCATAAGGAGGGTCGGTCACTATAGCGTCAACACTCGATAATGGAGGTTGTAGAGCATCACCCAGTATAACATCTCCATAGAGTTTATAGTATTTAAGATTAGTTTTAGAGCCTCTAGCCATTACATAGTCTGTATCAATACCTATTGCCCGCATACCCATAAGACATGCTTCTACAAGAATACTGCCAGTACCACAGAATGGGTCTAAAAGCAACTGGTTCTCTCTAACATGTGATAAGTTGATCATAGCTCTAGCAAGAGTTATTGGTAAAGCTGTACTTCTAAAGAAAGGCCTTGTTGAAGGCCTTCTATAATAGTATTCTCTAGTAGGACTATAGGCAACTGGTTTACCTAGAATTAATAAGCCATTACAAGCTATTAGATGTAGTCTATATATGGATCTATAATCTAGTCTTAAATTAGTCTTCTCTACAATATATTCTCTAGTCTTTCTAGACTCTATAGAGTGTAGTCCACGGATATTGCTGACTTCTATCCACAAAGTATCCTCTATACAGAGGTCCTTTAAACAGTTAGCGATATCGTCTAGACTATCAGAAATACAGTAGACTAGACCTAGTTCACGTATTAATCCAGCTCTACCCATTATCTTGTCTAGCAGCTTCTCATCTAGAGGTTGTTTTGTACTATATATTAGTACTTGTGTAAGAATAGAATAGTTATCTATAGATACACCATAGGTCTCCAGTAATGCTAGAGCTTCAGCTAGTGCTAGAGACTCGTTAACACCAGATAGTATGATATAGTATGTATTCTTAAACAATGTTCTTGACTGCTTCAGCAATTCTTTCACTCAAATCAACAACTTCAATAAAGCTCTCCCTTATACTTAATGATATAGAATTTGTTGTAATAAGCTTGTATACATCAGCATCCATGATCTTCTCAAGAGCACTACCTATTAGTAGAGAATGTGTAGCAGCTACAACAACTCTATTAGCACCGCTCTCAAGACACTTCTTTGAAGCAAGAGCTATTGTACCACCAGTACTTATTATATCATCAACAATAACTACATCTCTACCACTAACATTTATTTCTTTAGGCTCTAGAGATACCTTGCCTGAAACACGATCACGTCTTTTAACAAGGTAGTCATAATCTAGACCAAGCTCTTTAGCTGCATAGGATGCTCTCTCTAAAGCACCCTTATCAGGTGCTAGTACTATAGGTTTTTCAAGATAGTCTAATGCCTTTCTAACAAGAAGGTCTGAAACCATTATATTATATCCATGTTCTCCAAAATACTTTAGTGATAGCGGGTTGTGTAGATCTACTGTTAATAAGTAGTCAACCCCGCATGCTTTAAGAGATTTAAGAATAGCCTCTATACTAACTGGCTCACCATCCATAAAGATCTTGTCTTGTCTACTATAAGCTAGATATGGTATTACAGCTATAATTCTGTAAGCATTCATGTATCTAACAGCATTTACTAACAATAGTGTCTCAATTATAGAGCTATCTTGTCTAGGGTAGAAGCTGTTAACTATAACAACTACACTCTTTGAAACACGTTCTCCTATTCTAACATAGAGTTCTCCATCAGGAAACTGTTTTCTATAAACACTAGCTATTCTACAGCCTAGTCTAGAAGCAATGTTTCCTGCTAAATCTATAGAGTTTAAACCAGGTACTACAAAGTATTCATCCAATGCACTATACACCATCTACTAGAATGTATAGCTAGGTATTAAAGTATATGAATACAATACTATGAGATAGTAGGTGGTCTAGCAAGGTGTGTGTTGTTGAGAGCTAGAGAGTTGATTAAAAGACCGGGTGTTAAGGAGGCAAGGTTTTGGAGAGAAGTTGGTGGTAAAGTTGTAGAGTGTACTCTATGTTATAGAAGATGCCGTATACCAGATAAGAGCTATGGAGCATGTGGTGTAAGATACAATGTTGATGGTAGATTATACACACTAGTCTATGGACTACTTACAGCTGCTAATCCAGACCCTATAGAGAAGAAGCCTCTAATGCACTTCAACCCTGGTTCATACGTATTCTCTATATCAACAGCTGGGTGTAACTTCTACTGCCAGTTTTGCCAAAACTGGGTTTTAAGCCAGACACGTAGAGACAAGGTATTTGGCGAACCCTATAGCTCGGAAGAGGTTGTTGAACAAGCTATTATGAACGGCTGTCAAGGTATAAGCTATACATATAATGAGCCAACAATATTCTATGAGTTTATGTATGATACAGCAAAGCTAGCCAAGTCTAAAGGCTTATTCAATACAATGGTCACAAATGGGTATATGACGCCAGAAGCTGTGAAAGAACTAGGTCCATACATGGATGCTGCAACAGTTGATTTTAAAGGCGGTGGTAACAAGGAGTTTTATAGAAAATACATAGGTATAAGCGATCCAGAGTCTATACTAGACACTATTCTAGAGATGAAGAAGCAGGGGTGGTGGATTGAAATAACAAACCTTGTTGTACCAAAACACGGTGATAAAGTAGAGGATATAGAGAAGCTAGCAGAGTGGGTAAGGGATAACCTTGGATCAGAAACACCCTTCCATCTACTAAGGTTTCACCCAGAATACAAGATGTATGATGTACCTCCAACACCTGTTGAGACACTAGAGAAGCTTGCTGAGACAGCTATAGATGTTGGCCTTAAACATGTCTATATAGGTAATGTATGGGGTCACAAGCTTGAGAACACTTATTGTCCAAATTGTGGAGAACTAGTTATTGGGAGAAGGGGTTTCTATATAACAGACTGGAGACTTGATGAAGACAACCGCTGTCTCAAATGTGGATACAGAGTTAACATACGTGGAAAGTTCTATGGAACACGTACGCCCTATCTAATACTATAGTTTATAAATACTGTATAGGGTATCATAGGTTATTGGTGTAGAATGTATTGACATACTACATCATAGTTCTTGGAGTAGCTGGTTCTGGTAAAACAACACTAACTGGTTCTCTACAGGGATGGCTTGAAGACTATGGCTTTGATGTAGCAACAATCAATCTAGATCCAGCTGCAGAGTTTCTACCATATAAACCAGATATTGATGTTAGAGAATATGTTGATGCTGGAAAGGTTATGGAGAAGTACCGTTTAGGACCTAATGGAGCTTTAATAGTTTCATCAGATCTAGTTGTTACAAGGCTTGATGAGATAATTGATGAAGTACAAAGTCTTAGAAGCAACTATGTCATAGTAGATACACCTGGACAGTTAGAGGTATTTGCCTTCCGTGAATCAGGTCCGTTAATACTTAACGCCATTGTTGGAGATTCTAAATCAGCATCATTATTCCTTATAGACGCTGTCTTTAGCCGTAGCCCTAGTGGTTTATTATCAACACTTCTTCTATCAACATCTATACAGCTTCGTCTAGGTAAGCCCCAGGTTAACGTATTGACTAAGATGGATCTGTTGTCTCCAGAGGAGGTTGATAAAATGATTGATCTTGTTGAGAATTCTGAAGATTTTATACGGATGCTTGTTAGTGATAGGAATACTAGACTGTTATGGGATTATAGTGACTTAGAAGCTATTGTTCCAAGACTACTCTCTTCTACACTAATACCTGTATCAGCTATTAATAGAGATGGTTTTGACAACCTATATGCTATGATCCAGAGAATTGTTGCTGGCGGTGAAGACTACTATACTGAAGAGCCATCGCCTATACTCTAGTAGCGTCTAGTAAATATACTACTATCTAGTATAAACTATAGAGATGGTGTTTATAGTATGGATAGGGGTTCTCTAGAAAAATTCTTCAACCCTAGGAGTGTAGCTATTGTTGGTGCTTCTCCAAGAGAGGGTAAGGTTGGAAGAGTTCTACTTGAGAATTTTATAAAGAGGTTTAGGGGTAGAGTCTATCCTATCAATCCTAAGTATAGTGAGATCCTTGGGTTAAAGTGTTATCCTAGTATAAGAGATGTACCAGAACCTATAGACCTTGTTGTTATAGCTGTACCAGCTCCAATAGTACCTAGTATACTGCGTGAATGTGGGGAGAAAGGTGTTAAATCAGTTATCATCATTAGCGGTGGTTTCCGTGAAACTGGTACAGAAGAGGGTATGAGGTTAGAGAAGGATGTTGAAGAGATTAGTAGAAAGTATGGTATACGTGTTATTGGCCCAAACTGTATAGGTATATATGATAACTGGAGTGGTGTAGACACTTTCTTCCTACCAGACGAGAAGATGATGCGTCCGCCAAAGGGCTATATAAGCTTTATTAGTCAGAGTGGAGCATTTGCTTCAGCACTACTAGACTATATGGCTTACCATGGTATAGGTGTGTCTCGTGCTATAAGCTATGGTAACAAAGTTGATGTAGACGATGTAGATCTAATAGACTATTTGGGTAGAGATGATAAGACAAAGATTATAATAATGTATGTTGAAGCCTTCAAAACTGGTCGTGGAAGACTGTTTTTGGAGAAAGCACGTGAAGTGTTGAAGGAGAAGCCTATTGTAGTCTACAAGGCTGGTAAGACTACACGTGGAGGTATGGCTGCAGCTAGTCATACAGCAGCTCTTGCTGGTTCTTATGAGGTTTATAGAGCTGCTTTCCGCCAAATAGGTGTTATAGAGGCAATGTCTTTTGACGAGATATTCGATCTCGCTAAGGTGCTTCTAACACAGCCTTTAATGAATGGCAACCGTGTTTTTGTAGTAACTGATGCTGGCGGTATTGGTGTTATGCTTACTGATGCACTAACTAGTGAGGGTTTTGAAATGCCTATAACACCGGGTGATCTTAAGAGAGAGCTTAGAGAAATACTACCGCCACACTGTATTGTAGAAAACCCTATAGACTTAACTGGTGATGCTGATGATGAGAGGTTCCGCGTTGTTCTTGAAAAAATTCTTCCTAAACCATATGTTGATGCAGTTGTTATAGGTGCACTTCCACAAATACCTGGTATGACGCCTAGGATTATTGACTATTTTGTAGAAGTTAAGAATAAGTACAAGAAGCCTATGATAGTTATAGACATTGGTAGTGAAACAGCAGAGAAGTTTAAAGCTGATTTAGAAGATAAGGGAATACCCGTATATGAGTCTCCAGAAAGAGCTGCTAGAGCACTTAAAGCACTATACATGTACTCTATGTATAGGAGGAGGGCTGGATAATGGATCCGAGAGAGATAATCGAGAATGCTCTTAAAGAGGGTCGTTTTAAACTACTTGAACACGAAGCTATAGACTTTATAAAATCCTATGGAATACCTGTAGCAGAAGCGTATCTAGCTCATAGTCCTAGTGAAGCTGTTGAAATAGCTGAGAAGCTAGGCTATCCAGTAGTGCTTAAGGTTGTATCACCAGATATTAGCCATAAGAGTGATGTTGGTGGAGTAGTTATTGGTTTAAACAATTCCAATGAAGTACGTGAAGCCTATAATAGGATTATGGAGATTGTTCCAAGGAAGGCTCCTAACTCTAGAATAACTGGTGTTCTTGTACAGAAGATGGCTAGGAAGGGTGGTTTAGAAGTTATTGTTGGCGGTCTACGGGATAGTGTTTTTGGCCCAGTAGTAATGTTTGGTCTTGGAGGAATATTTGTTGAAGTTCTTAAGGATGTATCATTCCGTGTAGCACCAGTTTCTATAGAGGATGCTTTAGAGATGTTGAGTGAGATAAAGTCTTCAAAAATTCTTGAAGGATACCGTAACACTCCTCCAGTTAAGAAGGAAGCACTAGCTGATATAATAGTTAGGGTTGCTAAGCTATTAGATGAAAACTCTGAAGTAGACTCTCTAGACCTTAACCCCATAATGGCGTACCCGGACCATGCATTAGTTGTTGATGCAAGAGTTATATTGAAGAAGAGGTAGAGTTCATGGATACAGTTGAACTAGAGTCTATGCTTGAACAACTAGCAGACGAGATAACTGGTGTAAGAACAAGGATTAAGCAGTTAAAGAGTGAGAGAATCGAGATTATATCTGAGTTAAAGGATCTTAGGAGAGAGCGTAGAGGCTATATTGGAAAACTCAAGAGTCTTAGAGAGGAGTACCGTAGCCTTACTAGTAAGAGGAGGGAACTTGTAGAGAAAATTAGGGGTCTTAGACAAGAGAGAAGGGAGAAACTCGACCAGTTTAAGACAGTTCTTAATCTTATGAGAGAGAAGAAGAGGTTAGTGAGCGAGCTCGGTAGAGATGCTAGAATACCAATAAATGCTATAAGGAAAGAGATTGAGAGACTAGAGTGGATCCAGCAGACAAGAGTACTAACTATTGATGAGGAAAACGAGATTATTAGAGAAATAGCTCGTTTAGAACAACTTCTTGAAAAGGCTTTGAAAGCTAGAGAGGAGAAGAAACAGTTTCTAGAGTTAAGAGCTGAGCTTATGAGGCTTCGTTTAGAGGTTTCAGAGTTACAGAATAAGATTAATGGGATTAGTAGTGAGATATCAAAGATAGATGAACGTAGAGGGGTGCTTAGGAGTGATATAGAGAAGCTTAGCAGTATTGTTGATGAATTGAGTAGTAGGATCAATACTTTACAGGAGAGATTAAATAATATAAACTCTGAAATACAATTGCTTATAGATAAGCTTAACGAGCTTAGAGAGAAATATAATGAGACTATTAGAGAGATTGAGAGGAGGAGGATTAGGGCTGTTCTTGAGGAGAAGAGGAAAGCGATTATGGAGAAGCTTAAGAAGGGTAAGCACAAATTAACACTTGAGGAGCTTAAGATTCTATATAGTGATGCTGATGAGCTCCTTGAAGAACTCCATGGGTGATAAGGGTTCTAAGACACTAATACTTGTTGTAGATATAGATGATGATCTAGGTAGAATGGGTGTAAAAACACCTATAGTAGGTTATAGAGAAGTTGTTAAGTCACTAATAGATTTTGGTATGAAGAAGCCTGAGGATTCAGACGTTAACGCTATTTTTAAAGCATTATCTATTTATAGAGAGCTTAAGAAACTAGGGTATAATGTTGAAATAGCTGTTTTATCAGGTGATGAATCTAGCAGTCTTAAAGCAAATCTTAGAATAAAGAATGATCTTTCTAGGTTGAAGAAAGAAATTGGTTTTAACGATATAGTACTTGTATCTGATGGAGTTAGTGATGAACGTATACTGCCTGTAATACAGAGTATAGGCGATGTAGTTGGTGTTGAAAGAGTTATTGTAGAGCAGTCACGTGGTGTTGAAGAGACTTTTATACTACTTGGTAGGTATATTAAGAAAGCTGTTAATGAACTACCTTATTCAAAGATATTTCTTGGAATACCAGGTGTAATACTTATAACAATAGCTTTAGCTAGTTTTCTCAAACTTACAATGTATCTTAACGAACTAGTGTTGACTATAATAGGCTTAGCACTTGTGATCAAGGGGTTTGGTGTTATAGGTAGAGCTATTGGTTTATGGAGGAAGTCTCCAATACTATTTACAACAGTTTTCATGGGTGTAGTATCATATATAGCTACAGCAGTTGTTGTTGGTGCAACCATATATGCTGGTTTAACAGTTAGCTCGTTTACTGTAATGATTGATGTATCACAAGCTCTTATAATATTTGGTACACTATCAATAATTAGTGGTAGGCTTATATACAAGCTATCTAGTGGTTTAGCAACAACTATATGGAAAGACGTTATACCATTAATACCACTAGTATTCGTGGTAACTATTCTACAGAGAGTATCCTATATGGCTAGAACAATTAAGACAGACTCTATAGAAGAGATACTAAAGCTCTTCTCAACAACAGAGATCATAACATTGATTGGACTAGCAGTAGCTGTTACAATAATAACCACAATAGTCTTCATGGCTATAGAACACAGGTTAGGTAGTGAGTAAGCTATCTACCATATCTTCTCTCACGATGCTGATAAGAACGAATAGCTCTCCAAAAGTCGATCCTACGAAACTCTGGCCAAAAAGCTTCACAGAAATAGAGTTCAGAATAAGCTAGTTGCCATAACAAGAAGTTGCTTACTCTCACTTCACCAGAAGTCCTTATAACTAGATCTGGATCTGGTGCTTCATGTGTATACAGGTATTTCCTAAAAGTATCCTCATTAATGTCATTAGGCTTTAATAATCCTTTTTCAACATCTCTTGCTATATTCTTAACAGCATCAATAATCTCCTGTCTACCACCATAACATAACGCTATATACAGTATTCTTTCATTAAAAGCATTTGTCTTCTCTTCAACATCCTTTGCAAGCTCTATAATATCTTTGGGGACAAGCTCCATGTTACCAATAACTTTTACCTTAACCCTATACTTATAGATGTGTTCATCATTTATAAGCTCCTTTAACCCCTTACGTGCTAATTCAAACAACTTCTCCCTCTCCTTAGGCGGTCTTCTTGTACAGTTTTCTGTAGACATAGCATATACTGTTACAGCTTTTACACCAAGCTCCCATATCCATTCAAGAACCTTCTTAATCCTATGATAGCCGGCTTCATGACCATACCATGGATCGAGGTTCATAAGCCTAGCCCATCTACGGTTACCGTCTGGTATAATTCCAATATGTACTGGGAAAGGCCCTCTTCTAATCTGCATCCAAAGCCATTTTTCATAAACCTTGTAGACAGGCTTTAACAGTATGTTTACAGCTTTATACACATACCTATTGACTCTAGCCATGGCTATATACATCCCTACGTGTTTAAAGAGTCTGCTAGTCTATATTACTATCTATAAGCAGTTAATAAGTTATCTAGGTGAGTGTTTTTTGAAAGCTATTATAGGCTCTACTAATAAGGCTAAGGTTGTTGGAGCTTATAGAGCTCTTAGATTGCTTGGAGTAGATTGTTACGAGCCTTTAAGAGTTGATACTGGTGTAGAACAGCCAATTGGTTTAAGAGAGACTGTAGAGCTTGCGTTATACCGTGCTTTAAAGTCTATTGGTTATGGAGGAGACTATGGTGTTGGGTTAGAAGGTGGTGTATTGTTTGAAATAGGCTATCCTATTGAAGGGCAAGTAGCTGTTGTTGTTAATAGAGATAGGGAGGTTGGAGTGGGTTTTAGTGGCTTATTTCCTTTACCAGTATCTATTGTTGATAGGGTTAGAGAGTATGGTTTAGGAGAGGTTATGGTTGAAACTACTAGTTTGAAAGATATTAGACAGCTATTTGGAGCAGTTGGTTATCTAACCTATGGTTGGGTGACAAGGATTGAGCTGAGTTATCAAGCAACATTGATGGCTATAACTCCTTTTCTTAGAAGAAAATTCTTTAAACAATTACTGCGTGTAGGGGATTTAAAGAAAATATTAAATAGTCTGAGGGAATAACCGTTAGTAGCTTAGATAAGGGTGGTGCAGAGCTATGTCATATTATCAAGGCAATGATTTAAAGAAACCATCTGGTGGTAGAAAAAGACCACATAGGTTGAAGAGAAAGTACGAGCTTGGTAGACCGCCAACACTTACAAAAATTGGTGTTAAAGAAGAGAGGAAGATTATAAGAGTTAGAGGTGGGGGTGTTAAGGTTAGGTTGAAGAAAGCTGTTTATGTAAACCTTGTCATACCTGAAGAGAAGCGTGTAGAGAAAGTTAAAGTACTTGCTGTTTTAGAAAACCCTGCTAACCCGGATTACTCACGTAGTGGTGTGATTACAAGAGGTGCACTTGTAAAGACAGAGCTTGGTGTAGCACGTATAACATCTCGTCCAGGACAGGATGGTGTTTTAAACGCTGTCCTTGTTAGAAGAGAATAGCTTCTCATCTCTATGGTGTAGAATGTTTTGAGTAAAGACTACCGTGGTAAAAGGATGGTTATCTATCCAGCTTATCTAGACTCAACACTCTCATGGAGAGAAGGTAGGCGGGTACCACGTAGTCTTGCTGTAAGAAACCCTAGTGTTGAAGAGATTGTTAAAGCAGCTGAAGAACTGGGTTTAAACCCTGTTGTTGAAGAAGCTAGGTATCCTAGACTATGGTGGAGGTATAGGTATAGAGTTGTTGTTGACAAAGTTGCTAGTAAACAAGAAGTTCTTAGAATGATTGCTAGGAAAATTATCGAGTATAGGAGAAGATCCTAGAAGGTAATACTGATGACTACCCACTTATACTATATGGGTAATACTATTGTCCTATTAAGTTATTTAAAATAGCTAATACAAAAACGATTAGATCCCTTCTCAAGAGTACCTAGGGGTTCCTTAGGCACTTAACTTTATCTATCCACAAACACTACTGGTAATACTTGGGGGTTATCCCCCAAGGGTGGTTTCTATGAAAAGACTAGGTGAAATACTCCATAGTACACGTAGTGGTCTAATTATTGTAAAATCAGCCTATAAGGATCCTAGAAGACTTCTAGGAGCACTAGTTTATGATAGAGATATGAAGAGAATTGGTAGAATAGTTGATGTTATTGGCCCAGTTAGTTCTCCATTTATAGTTGTTAAACCAGAGTCTAGAGAGATTGTTGGTGTTGTTAAACCAGGTCCAGTATATTACTATGTTGAAAGGAGGTTTAGTAGACGTAGGAAAGGCTTTAAGAGATCTTCTAGAAAGTCTAGGAGGTAGGGATTCTATGGTTTATGAACACGTGTTTAGTAAGTGCCCTATATGTGGTTCATCTAACATAGTTTTCGACTATGAACGTGGAGAATATGTTTGTATGAACTGCGGTATGGTTATTAGTGATAGAGTTATTGATGTTGGTAGAGAGTGGAGAGCTTTTGATCCACAAGATGCTTCGTCTAAGTCACGTACAGGTAGATCGCTTACACACGCTATACACGATATGGGTTTAACAACAACGTTCTCTAGAAGAGGTAGAAGGATATCGAGTACTCTTAAGAAGAAGATGAGGGATCTTTCTCGTATACAGAAGCAGATAAGGATTAGCAAGAAGGATAGAGTTAAGGTCACTGGTTTAAAATATCTAAACAACTACATAACAAAGTTGCAGCTGCCATCGCAAGTGCGTGAAGAAGCTGCACGTATACTACAGAAAGCTCTTAATAAACTAAATGTTAAGAAAAAGACTGTAAAGGCTATGGCTGCGGCTTCAATACTACTAGCTTGTAAAGTCTATAAAATACCTAAAACACTACGTACAATTGCCAAGGATCTAGGGTTTAAGGAAGGAGATTTATGGAGAGCTGAAAAGAAGATACTTAATATTGTAAAGGATGTTACACCTAAAATGCCTGAACCAAAAGACTTTATACCATATATCATAAAACAGCTGGATCTATCAGTGAATGTACAATACTTAGCTGCATACCTCACATATCTCGCTAGGAAAAAGGATATAGCTAGTGGACGTGGACCTATAGGATTAGCAGCTGCTACAGTATATGTTGCCGCAGTCTTACTTGATGAGAAGAAGACTCAACAAGAAGTAGCTAATGTATGTAACGTGACGGATGTTACTATAAGGAATAGGTATGGTGATCTAATAGAAAACTTTGATATAGAAGTTAGGCTTTAGTTTAAGCCTTTTTAATCAATTATTTTAAAATACCTAGTATGGAATAGTATATAATCCCTTCTTTTGTTGGGATAAAGATAAATTGTCTAAAGAAGAGTACTATATTAGGATTGGATAGTACGAATATGGAGAGCGAGAGCTGTAGCTAGTTAATTGATAATGCATAGGATATCTAGGGAGTTGGTGGTCTAGAGTGCTGTACAATGAACTAAGTGATCTAGAAAGAAGAGCATATGAACTAATACTAAAACATGGTAAGAAGGGTATATATCAAAACGATCTATGGAAGGTCATGGGGATTAATAGTAGAGAAGCATCAAGAGTGGTTGGAAAACTTCTTAAAAAAGGTCTAATTGTAAGAAAGCCTGCTGTTAATCGTGGTAGAAAGACTTATTTAATTACACCAGCTCCTCCTAAGAAGCCTACAAGAGCTAGACGTAGAATAGAACTTACATTTCTTACAAAGGTTGATATAAGGCCTTTCCTAGACATCCCTTGTGTTAGATGCCCATTTATAGATAAATGTTATGTAGGAGGTTTTTACGACCCAATCAAGTGTCCATGGCTTGAAAAATGGCTTTATACTCAACTATATAGGAAGAAGGGTTAGATGCTCTTCAAAATCTCTATAAACTCGTTATAGTCTGCATTAGTCTTTACACCACGTGGGTCAAAATGTGTTTTTACAGCATTAAAGCCTTGCTCTCTAAGAGATTCTATAAGCTTATCACGTGTAGGCATGGTTTTTCCCAGCATTCCACAAAATAGATCGTATCTATAGTATGGATTGTTTATATTGTATTCATCTTTAAGTATTTTTAGAAAGTCTTTTAAATAAGCTAGATGAAGTATTGTCGTAGGCGTTTTCCTAATATGGTCTAGTATTTTGTATATAAATTCTGGTACTCCAAGCTTTGATATCCATAGGGGTCCTATGTATACATATCCCTCTCTCCTATACACGGTTTCTTGAAAGTCCTCTAGATCATATACTTTTATGTAAGTTCTATACAGTGTACTAGGATGGTATACTATGTATCCAACGTTCTCTTTAACAATACTGCTAGCAGTTCTATTACTACGCTCTACAGTAAAGTATGCTCTATAATAATATCCCCTATAGTATGATAGCATAGGCTTTAAAGCTATACCATGTGATGCAGCTCTCTTAACAATTGATCCAATAAGTATTCTTAAACCCATTTCTTTAGAGAAATCAGTTTTATAACACAGTGCATGGTACTTCCTTAAACAAGCATCTCTATGGCTACAGTTTAGTGGAGCAGTATCTGTAGCAGTGACAGCCAACAGCCCGCCTTTAGCTATAGCATATACTGATGAATCTATAAATGGTATCGGCGATCCATAGGGGTCTACGTCAATATAGTCTACAGCAACACCATTACAACGCATATTGTTTAAGAGAGTGTTTGCTTCTTGGCAATAAGCCTCAAGTTTATCACCTACATTATTTAGATCAATGTTTCTTGTTATATAATAGTATGCTATTGGATCAAGGTCGTTTACTATGCCAGAACCATTAGATTCAAGAACATATCTTATACTACGTACACCGCAGCCGGCTAATGGCTCTATAAATAACCATTCTCTATTATAGAAATATGTTAGTGTAGCCAGTACACCTATATCACGGTTATGCTTCATACGAGGGTTATAGAATACTGGAGCCCATGAAGGCTCATAGACCCCGTCTGGTCTCTTAAAGAAGTCTGGATTAGGAACTATTATTTTAGCCAATCCTTCTCTAACAACTACCTCCCATTGATGAGTAACAACTATATCCTATCACCCTCTATTATAGAACTTATTCACAAGATCCAGTATATAGTATGGAGCTTCAGCATTTAATCTACCCCTATTCTCTATTGTAACAATATATCTTAAAGCATTCTCTAGTCTAGATAATATGTCAATATCTCTAAGCCTATAGTGTACTACAAGTATAACAGGCTTATCCATTACAAGAACTCTATCAATTAAGTCTCTCTTAAAACCAGGAAGCCTTAACTCCATAGGACCAACTTCATCAATACCTATTACATCAGCTTTCTCCATATTCTCTAAAGCTCTCTTCCATAAACTCAAAGCTTCATTGACGACAACACCATATGATCCTATACGTATGTTTGAATAGAAGCCTCTACGGGCAAGCCATGAAGTCTCACCACTATACAAGTCCATAAACTTAAAACCAATCCTTCTACCACCAACTCTTACCTCTGGACTATGAATACCTGCTAATCTATATCCGTTCTTCTTTAAAACAGACAGTATATTATTAAATAACGTTGACTTACCTGATCCAGGTCTACCAGTAATAACTACTCTCAAAGCTTCCATAAACCTACCTACTCCCCCACACTCTTTAGAAACTCCTTAAGCTTTCTTTTAACAACATTAGCAACAGTCTTCCCATCAACACGTCCACGTACAACAGCCATAACACGACCCATAACTAGGCCAAAAGCTCTATCACCTTTCTCAACAACCTTCTCTCTAAACTTTATAAGAACTTCATCAACAATCTTCTCAAGCTCTTCTATACTCATAGTTGTAAGACCAAGTTCTTTAGCAGCATCAACAGCTCTCCTTTCAGGGTTTCTAGCTAGATAGGATAGTATTTCTGGTATAGCTTCTTTAGCTATAACCCCTCTAGCCAACAAGTCTATTGTTTCTTCAATATGTTCATCACATATGTTCTCAATAGGTACACCATCTCTACGCAACCCCTTAATAGTTGTCTCAATAGTTGATGCTATAACTGTTGGTGAAACACGATCCCTGTATTTGCTAACAAGTTTTTCAAACAAGTCAAGCCTTATATTAGACAGTATTGCTTTAGCAAGTTCACTACTAAGACCATACTCTCTAACAAACCTACGGTACTTGACATCAAATGGTTCTGGAACAAGCTTTTCAGCCTCTCTCAACAACTCACTAGTGATCTCTATAGGAGGTATATCTGTTTCTGGATACATACGGGCAGCACCAGGTCTTGGACGCATATACCTTGTAGTACCATCTGGGTTAGCAGCACGTGTTTCTAATGGAACACCCTTGAAAGCATAGAGAGCTCTCTCAACAACAGCTTGTAGAGCCCTGTAAGCCTTATCCTCACGATCAGCTATAAAGACTATAGCGTCTCTAGAGGGGTCAGCTTTTAAATACTCATATAGTTTTCTAACCTCTTCACCACTAATTCCATACTTTGGAAGCTCATCAGTATGGAATAAGCCTCCAACACCACCCCATACACGAGCATAATCAGCTAGTTCAGAGCCAAACCTTCTACCAGGCTGTACTTCTCTACCCAGTAACCCCTTAAACCCTGGGAGAACTACAGCATATACTCCATAGCCTTTCCTACCAATAACCCTTCTTATAATCTTAGACTCTGTATTCTGGAAAACACTTGATACATCAACTATCTCACCAGTTATCATTTCAGGCTTTAAACCTCTACGCTTAAGCTCATCCCTTATCTCTAGTAGTCTAAGTTGCCTCAATGCTTCATACTCTACAACCTTTGATATAAGGTATAGGTGTTGAACACCCTTAATCTCAATCTTCTCACCACCCTTAATAGAGACGTTAAGGTCCTGTCTAATAGTGCCAAGGCCGCGTTTAGCCTTACCAGTAAGACGGACGAGCTGTCCAATCTTAAAAGCAACTCTCTGAGCTTGCTCAGGATCATGGATGTCTGGAGCAGTAGCTATCTCAATCAACGGTATACCAAGACGGTCAAGCCTATACTTTACACGATCCCTTTCTTCACCAATCTTACGTGCAGCATCTTCTTCTAAACAGATAGTCTGTATGCCTATACGTCCACCTTCATCCTCTAAATAGCCTCCAAGAGCAATTATTGATGTGCGTTGGAAACCAGTTGTGTTAGATCCATCTATAACTATCTTCCTCATAACATGTACTTCGTCAACAATTGTTGAGTGCAGTGCTTTAGCAACAGCTAGTGTTATAGTTAGTGCTTCACGATTCATCCCGTGAGGAGGCTCTTCATCAGCTTCAACAAGACACGTTGCTTCACGTGGTGCATGATACTCGTAGACACGTCCACGTTTCCACTCAAGCATAGCAGCTACATCAACTTCACCAAGCTCGCTACGTGCTGGACGTAGTTCTCTATCAAATACGTCTTCTTCACCCTTCTCTACAAGTCTTGTAGGGCATTTACAGAATAGTTTATGCTTTGTATCAAGCTGTATATGGATCTCTAGTCCAGCTTTTAAACCAAGACTCCTATAGTCAAGCTTCATAAAGGCCACCTTGGATAGAGGTTTATAGTTGAACGTGGGTTAGTCTCTCCAGCAATATTGGTTAACATAAGCTTCCTAACCTCCCCTAGATCACGTGTTTTCCCTAAAACCCATGAGAGCTTAACATAAGCTGTTTCTGGAAGCATGTCCTCACCAGGTATAACGCCTGCTGCGAGCAGTCTCCTACCAGTACTATAGACGTGCATGTTTATTCTTCCAAACAAACACTGACTAGTCATTACAACAGCTATTCCTTCTTCAAAAGCTCTCTCTATACTAGGTATAAGCTTCTGTGGTACGTGTCCTAGACCAGTACCCTCTAACACTATTCCATGGTATCCCTTGTCTATATAGAAGTCTATAACTTCTGGTTGTATACCTGGAAAAGTCTTTACTAATACAACTTTTTCATCAAAATGGTTTTGTAGAACAGGTTCTTTACTAGCGTCACGGTACTCTAGAACCTTATTAATAACTCTAATCTCCATCTTATCTGGATAGATAATAGCTAATGGTCTATCGTTTATAGACTGGAAAGCGTCTCTACGACTAGTATGCATCTTCCTAACCTTAGTACCACGGTGGGCTAAAGCATAGGAGTCTCCAGTCTCACCATGCATTACAATAACTGATTCAGCAAATGGTGCTTTAGCTGCTGTCAAGAAGGCTGCTTTGAGATTGAAAGCAGAATCTGTACTAGGTCTATCACTACTACGTTGTGCTCCAACAAGAACTATTGGCACAGGCTTGTCTGCTATAGAGAATGCTAGTGCTGCAGCTGTATACCCCATAGTATCTGTTCCATGAGCTACTACTACTCCACTATACCCCTTCAACATATACTTATAGGTCTCTTCAGCTATCATAGCCCACTTACTTGGAGTCATGTCTTCACTAAATATCCTAGCAATCTCTCTAGTCTCTAGAAAAGCTATATCACTAATCTCTGGAATCCACTCCAGCAGTTCTTCAGTAGATAGTGCTGGTTTTACAGCACCAGTTTCATAGTCAACTTTTGATACAATAGTACCACCAGTACTAAGCATTATAACTCGGGGCAACCCTTGTTTCTGACTAGGTGGTTTAGGCGGTATAGGCTTAGGCTTTCTATAGGCTGTAACCCTCTCAATAACTGTTTCACTATCTATTCTTACACCAACATTATATCCATTATCAAGCTTTATGACAAGATAGGGTTTATCACCATATAGTGCTTCTCTAGGCATAAGGTATCCTTCATAGACAATATTTTTCTTAACAACTCTTACTCTATCACCAACTCTAACCCCTATCTCAACAAGCTTGTCTCTAACAACACCTAGGTAGCCAAAATAGTCTCTATCAACCATAAACACTTCCTCCCTACATAACCATAAGGATAATTGGTGTTGAAAAGAATTGTGGTTATAATCTATTGTAGAAGAGACTACTTAGGAATAGATAATGTATATGGAGCTAGGTATCTCTACCTTCTACCTCTAAAACCATATGTTGCTTGTTGTTGAGCTAATAATATTCTACGTCTATACTCCCATCTATTCCTCCTACGTGGGTTCATGTTCTTCTTCTGTTTTGGAGGGATCTTTGGTGTCTGGCTCCTAACCTTACCTGCCTTTGTTAGTGAACCGTGTGATGGCATTCTATACCCGCCTCTTGTAGAGATATTTTGTATGACTAGTTTTTATATCTATGTCCTAGTCTCTATCATGTATTTAGTATTTATATATGTTGTTTCCTTATAATATGATTAGATACGTATATGGGGTGTATAGTGTATATGAGAGCATACTTGGTTGACTCTATAATAGGTGTGTTTGCTCTAGGGGATGATGGAAGCGTATTAGCCTATTCTCTAGCACCAAAGGATCTTGATGAAAACGTTGAGTTCCTTATTAGTATTGAAGAGGGTAGGGAGACACCGCAGCATAATGAGGTTATTGAGAAGCTTAAGGAAGCAGGTGTTAAGGAGGTTGTTGTAGAGACTGAAGCTGTTGCTAAAATGGTTTCAGCAGCTGGTCTTGAACCAGTTATTAAGCCTGGTAACGATATAGCTGTTGCTTTTAGACGTAGTTTGCCAAAGTATGCTGTTGAGTATAAGATTGTATCTAGTGAGGACGAGTACTTTAGACTTGTACATAGAGTCTCTATAGAGCTTACACGTAGGAAGTTGCGTAGAGCCGCTGAGAAACGCGACTTGCTTGCTGTACAAGCTATACGTGCTATAGACGATATAGATAAGACTATTAACTTGTTTGTAGCAAGACTCCGTGAATGGTATAGTCTACACTTTCCAGAACTAGGTGACTTGATACGTGAACACCCAGACTATGTCAAGATAGTTGCTGAACTAGGTTATAGAGACAATATATCATGTGAAACCCTTGTAAAACTAGGCTTTGGTGAATCAAAAGCAAGTAGGATTGAGGAAGCTGCTAGAAAGAGTATTGGTGCAGAACTAAGTGATTTTGATATAAACAAGATACAGACACTAGCACGTATTATAGCAGAGCTCTATAGGTTGAGAAGTGAGTTAGCAGACTATATAGAAGCTGTTATGAAGGAAGTAGCACCAAACATTACAGCACTAGTAGGCCCACTACTTGGAGCCCGTCTACTTAGTCTAGCAGGCGGTCTTGAAGAACTAGCTCGTTTACCAGCAAGTACTGTACAAGTACTTGGTGCCGAGAAGGCGTTGTTCCGTGCACTACGTACTGGAGGCAGGCCTCCTAAACACGGCATTATATTCCAGTATCCAGCAATACATCGTAGCCCTAGATGGCAGCGTGGTAAGATTGCCCGTGCACTAGCTGCTAAACTAGCTATAGCTGCTAAAGTAGACTGTTTTACTGGTAGATATATTGGTGATAGGCTTAGAGAGGAGGTTGAGAAGAGGATTGATGAGATTAAGAAACTTTATGCTAAACCACCTGTTAGGAAGAGGGAGTTTGAGAGACGTAGACCGCCACGTAGACGTGAGCGTAGGAGGAAGAGGAGGAGGTAGGATAGCTTAGTGTCTCTGTAGTATCCACTGTTTTTCCTCCTACTTGGTAATAAAATAGTCTATCTTATAAGCTTAAATTTTAAGTATTCCCTTTAAGACATAAGAAACTATAGTAGTCTAATAGATGGTGGTAGTCTATGTCTCTCTCATATACAGTTAAACCTCATGAGAAGTACACTGGTGTTTATATAGTAGAGCTAGAGGATGGTAGTGTAAGGCTTGCTACAAAAAACCTTGTACCAGGACACCGTGTTTATGGCGAAAGGCTCTTCCGTGTAGGTGATATTGAGTATAGAGAGTGGAATGCTTATCGTAGTAAGCTTTCGGCAGCACTATGGAATGGGTTGGAGGAGCTTCCTGTAAAAGAGGGTGATCGTATACTATACTTGGGTGCTGCAACAGGTACTACATCAAGCCATGTATCAGACATTGTCGGCCCTAAAGGACGTGTATATGGAGTGGAGTTTGCACCACGTGTTATGAGAGAGTTTGTTCTCGTAGCAGAGGTTCGTCCAAACATGTACCCTATACTAGGTGATGCCCGTAAGCCTCATGAGTATAGGCATATTGTTGAAGAAGTTGATGGTATATATGCTGATGTAGCACAGCCTGAACAAGCAAGTCTTGTAGCTGATAATGCTGACTTCTTCCTATGTGATGATGGTTGGCTATTGCTTGCTATTAAGGCTCGTAGTATTGATGTTACTAAAGAACCTAGTGAAGTCTATAGGAGGGAGATAAATACTCTTAAAGGGAGGGGTTTTGAGATAATAGATGTTGTCCATCTAGAGCCTTTCGATAGAGACCATGCTATGGTTTATGCTAGGTATCGTAGGGGGAAATAGCGTTTTTGAGGAACTACCTATAGACTAGGAGATAGTATTTTAAAGAACAATCTACTTATAATGTATTCATAGACTATACTATAAGGGTGTTTAAAGGTTAAGTATAGAAATGGTTAAGCACTCTACAAGCTCGTTTATTGAAGGAATTGTTGAAGACACGTATAGGGTTGTTAAGAAGATAGCTAGTAGAATAGGTGTTATAAACTATCCAAAAGGCTCTTCTAAAGCATTCGATATAGTATCTAGTGGTGATAACCAGAGGCTCTTTATACGTGTAATAGATAATGCTGACATACTTGGTAAAAACGATATAGTGGAACTTAAGGCTTCATCAAAAATATATGATGCAACACCACTTATAGTAGCGAAATATGCTAGAGGCTATGAGATTGAGGATGACGTTGTATATGAGAAACACGGTGTATATGTTATAAGTGTTAATGGGTTACGTAATGTTGTTGAAAAGAAGGAGCCAATCTATATTGTAAACTATAAGGGACTATACCTTATAAGAGTTAATCCAGAAAAGCTTAAAGAGAGAAGGCTTGAGAAAGGACTAAGCCTAGGCGATCTAGCTAATGTCCTTGGAGTCTCACGTAAGACTGTTTATGAGTATGAACGTGGTAACATGAGTTTAACAATTGATAAAGCTTTAAGGCTACTAGACCTATTTGGAGAGGAAGTTTTTGAACCAATAGACGTTCTTGAGAAACCAGGTATTAGTGATAAAGAACTATGTAGTTTAAGTAACCCAGATACACATATTGAAGCGAAAGTGCTTAGACATCTTAGAAGTCTTGGATACAGTGTTGTTCATTTAAAGAGAACACCTGTTGATGTTATTGGATGTAGAACAGATGTTGGAGAGACAGTATCTATCATCATAAAACACTATATTAGTAGTAGAAGCTTCCGTATAAAAGTTAGTGAAGCAGATAAGATAGTAGAAATTACTGGTTCAAAAAGATATGTTGTAGAAGCTGAAAAGGATCTAGGGCAAGTGTTTAGTGAACTAACTAATTAGCATAACCTATATAAGTATATTGGATAAACACTTACTATAGGCAATGAGGAATACTCCCGACAATGAATGATGATTAAAAGGCATTTGACTGAGCTCCATTTAAACAAATTATCTAAACTTAGACACTACCTCTACATACTAATTTAGTCAACTACCTACATCTAATACTGTAGTGGGTGTAGTATATGTTAGTGCACGAACTAGCTAGTACTATAGATAGCTTATCAAGACTGTTTAGTAGTAGAGGTTTTAGCTTATCTATTAGAAAAGTCTATGAAAAAGATCTATATGGTGCAATACAGGAGTTTAGAATACTTCATGTTGTTTCAGAAGATCTTAGTACAGTATTTATAATTAGGATTAGGGATGATGGTGTTATCCGTTTCCACTTAGTTAAACAGTTTTTAGAAAAACCTCTTATAGAAGATCTTGTTAGTGTACTAGAAGATATTGGGTATAGAGTTAGTTTAGATAAAGACTTGTTAACTGCTACAATATATACAACAATAGATAACGTATATAAGATAGCTGATAAAACAATAGAGTGTTTAACATCACTAGGTTAGAGAAGGGTGATTTAGTTAAATATGTCTAGTAGACACTAGGTAATTATCATAGTGAGGTAGAAGCGTTGGATGAACTATATAATATAATAGACTCTCTTAACAAGTTTTGGAATAAAGACCTCGGATACCTATATAAGGCACTTGGTTTATCTAAATCAACTTTTTATAGAAGACTTAATGAGTTGAAGAAGAATGGTCTTAAAATAGGGTATATAGTAAACCTTCCACGTAGTAAATTAAAGATTGTTAATGCTATATTATCTCCTACAACAGTCTCAAGCCATAGTCTCTATGAGATATTGTTAAGTAGTATTAGAGACAAAGTACTAGGACCTATTAATGTAATGTACGCTTTTATGCCCTATAGGAAGATTATCCTATCATTTATAGTTAAGAGCAGTGGTCTTAACCAAGTAATCTCTATTATTTATAGACATTCACGCTTCATATACGATGTTGATGATATACTTATTTTAGATCAATATGAAATACCTATAATAATTTATAGTGAGTCTAGAATAATTGATCCACTTATAGACTTTGACCCGTATAGTGGAGAGCCTATTGATCTCGACATATACGATCACTATATAGTTGATGGATTATTGCATGGACTAACTTCTATAAAGGATATTGCTGAAACCTATGTTATACCAGAATCTATTGTTAGATACCACTATAGATCTCATGTAAAGGAGGTTTTAGTAAGGAAGATATACTATATTGATCGAAAACCTAACTATATGATCCAGCTTAGTTTGGCTAATAAAAGTGTTTTATATAGATTACTTAATGAGCTCTATAGCTTGGGAGTTATCACTAATGTTGATAGTATATTATACACACCTAGTGCTACGATGTTCCTAGCTCTTACATTATTAAGAGTGGAGGATGTTTCCAAACTAATCCAAGTTTTCAACAAGTCTATAGAGTTATCTGAAGACATATATGATATAAGGTTATTTCCAATATATAGAGAAGCATTAGTTAGAGAAGGTTATATAATGTGAGTGCAGAGGATTTTATTAAAGAATATTGTAGATTAAATGTTCTAGGCTGTGTAAAAACTTCTATCAAAGCTAAACCTAGCTATCTTGTTAAAACACCCGCACTTCCCCAAATAACTAGGTTAACTCCAGTAAATATAGAGTTAGATAGTGGGTGTATTAGATTACATGGTATTGGAGGCTATACAGTCTATCTTGGCGAATGCCTAGACTATAGAGAAGCTACTAAGCTACTATCTCTTCAAGGAGTTAAGATGTGTCCATGGAAACCATACATGGATGTCTCTTTACTTAAAAACATTATTCTAAATAAAAATCTCGTTTATAGACAAAAAGGTGTTACTAGTATTGTAAACCCCTTACCTATAGATACAACGTATTTTTACAGAAACTTCTTCATTAATCTAAAACCTCTAGAAATAAAACTGTTTAGGAAACCTACTAATATAGTTGTTAAAGAGTACAGTATACCATCAGTGTTTAAGTGTCTTAAAGGCTCTTTAAGGATTAGAGTAGTAGATAGGGGTGTTTATTTCCATATAGGAGAGGAGTCCTTATACATAAATCTAGGTTCTATTAGAGAAGCTCGTACCATAGACAACTATTCAATAAGAGTTGACTCTGATAAAGCTATTGTCTATATCAGTACTCTAAAACCCATTATGTATGTTAATGTGTTTGATGAAGTGTTTATTAAGACAGACTGGTTTAATGCCTTAATATATACTCTTAACCCATACTACATACATACATGTAAACAAATACTAAGTATAGGAGATAAAGTGTTAGGTCTATGGATTAGTTTATGGAATACTTTCTTTATAGGAATAGCTAATCCATTACTAAGGGAGATCGAGTTTATAGACAAGGGTGTAAAGCTAGGTAACGGAGAGTACTATATAGTTTTAGCTAGTCAGAGAAAACACTATGAACTACATAATCTATCACTAGCCTCTATACAGAAGCCATTATTATTAGAGAACTATAGATCACTACATGAAGATATATCATTAATAGAGTATATCCCACGTACTATACTGTTAACAGATATAGTCTATAGTGGTGACAGTGTATCAATGGTATTTTTTAATCCAGACAATATGTGTAAGAAATTAAGAATTACTAGTATAATGGAGATAGTTGAAGCCAGAGTCTATAGCTATAGATTTCCAAATGGTATACTTATTAATAAATATAGACCAAATATTGTTGAAACAGTTGTTAAACCTTATGAGATAATTATTGTTAAACTTTTAATTGGAGAAGCCAACATAGGTTATTACCTAGTCAAAAGGTTATGGAGAAAGAGAATTGGTGTACAATGAGTATGGATATAGCTAGTTTTATCAAGACTGTGAAAAACGTATCTAGCGATCTTGGAAAGCTTGTTGAACTACAGAATGACCTTGTTAAATCATTTAATACTAGTTACAAGTGTATAAGAAGGAAATACTATAATGGTCTAGAAATCATTTTTAATAACCAATTGATAGTACTAGGTGATCTGCATGGAGATTTTGAAACTCTAGTAGATATTATTAAGAGAGAGAATGTTTTTAAAAAACTAGAGAATGATGAAGCAATACTATTGTTTCTAGGAGATTATGTTGATAGAGGACTATTCCAAGTTGAAACAATAACAGCTGTCTCTATGCTAAAAACTACTTATCCAGATAAGGTTGTAATGCTTAGAGGAAACCATGAACCACCACCAACACTTATACCGCGTCCACATGATTTCCCGGAACAACTTATAAGTCTATATCGTAGTAAATGGAGAGTTGCCTATAGATTGTTTATGAGAATTTTCCAGAAGATACCAGTAATAGCTATAGTTCCTAGACAGATATTGTTCCTACATGGAGGCCCTCCAGCTTGTTTAAAGGATTCAAAGAGTTTAGAAGAAGCTTTCTCCTTAAACACTCCACTATTAGATGATGAAGTTCTTGAGGATATATTATGGAGTGACCCTGTTGATTACAACATATATTATAGAGACTCTTATCGTGGTGTTGGCAGGCTCTATGGTTATAGACTTACAGCTAAAACGCTTAAGTTAGCTAATGTAAAGTATATTATAAGAGCTCATGAATATGTTGATGGTGGTTACAAGTTTAACCATAATGGTAGGGTTATAACAGTATTCACTAGTAAAGCACCTGTTTATGGTATTGAGAGGGTTGCATACATGGTTATTGGTAGAGATTCTCTTGAATCAGGTGATATTGAGAAGTGTTTTAGAAATATCTAGTTAAAATCTATTGTTAGTACACCATTATTTAATTTATAGCCTATATCCTTTGGTTTAAACCATAAGCCTATTCTACAATAGCAGTATCCTTGATCGGTTTTTACCAATACTATAATTTCTCTACCATTTCTAATAAACTTAATACTATCAACAATACTCTCTATTATAGTAACCACTCTAGCTCTACAACTACCCCTCTCCACAATATCATACTCTATCTCACTAAGTAACTGGTGTGGAGGTGTGGGGGGCTTCACTGAAACTATCTCCCTCAATATATAGAAATACATTTATCTAAGCTATAACACTTTCAATGATTAAATACTTATAAACCACTATAATCAAGTTGATTAAAGACCAGTTTATAAATACCCTTAAATATAGTGGTTTGAGTAAGCGAAACTAATACTCTAGTAGGCGGGGGATTGAAGAGGGTTTGGCTAGAGAGATCGATACTATATATCTAGACTATATGGATATAACTGATGCTTATGTAGGTGATGTTATAGAGGACCTTGTATTAAAGCATTATAGTGATGAAATAGACCTTGCTGAAGAGTATGGTGAACTTTTAGAATATATTAGCAGAGAGCTTATAAGAGGTTTATTTAAGACAAGGAGCCCCAGTCCATTATTTTATGAAAAGATCCTTAAACACTGGGTTAGTAGTAAAGCTTCTTTGTTAAGAAATGTTGTTAGTTATTTGTTAAGCAAGTATCTTGAAAACAGATCTATTGTGGGGTGAATACGGGTATTCCAAGGAAGAAGAGGAGGAAGAAGAGAGCTAAAGTTGTTGATATTAAGGCTCTTGCATTACAGTATAGAGATGAGCTTATAGAAGCTCTTGGTATAGAGTATCTAGGTTTAAGAGATAGTGTTTTAGACGATATTGTGAAAGATGTACTAGACGCTATAGTAACTTCTTCATCATATAAGCCTTCTCTAGACACACTTATTAAAAGAATTAATAGGTATAGGAAACAGTTAAACAAGCTAATAGCTGCTAGAATTATTGAGGATACTGATAAACTAAATGAGCAACAAATAGAGTTTGTAGTATATTATGGAGAAGAGGCTATAGTACAGCATATCCCAGATCTATATAGGGTTGTAAAGAAGATTGGTAGAGAAGACCTGCTTGACATGCTCAAGTATGTTTGGGAGAAATATGGTAAGCCAACGCCATTATCTTGTCCAAGATGTGGTTTTAGAACAGTTATGCCCAACCTCTCCTGTATGGTCTGCGGGTATGTTGTTAGTGAGGATTATGTTAGAGAGTCTATAGGTTTTAGTGAGAAGTTTATAGAGTTTCTAAAAAACTCTAGTATAGCTGTACTTCGTGAAGTACTTGATATAGGCTATGTACTTGTAAGCGATATTGATGTAAGGAGTCCACGTGAGAGAGTAGATACATTTATCCGATACTACTACCCAATATACCTTAGATCAAGTGAGTTTTCAGCTATAATAGAGGAGATAGGCTCTAGAAAAATACCTATATAGATGGTGGTTTACTATGGAGGCATGTGATATAGAGTGTGTTGAGAGAAGGGTTCACCTCTTTATATGTTTTTATTATTGGTCATTGGATCATTCAGGGTTCTCCCTCTTCCTCTGGTTTCATTGTTCATTGGGGGAGCATTCCTCCCCCACCCCTTGGAGGGGAGACATCCTCTTTAATGCACGTAGGTAGATGTTTAGTGCTCCAATTTTGCCTCTATCAACTACCAACCCACACCTCCTACAAACTGCTAGTCTATGATTATAGACTAGTTTAGCTCTACAAAATGGACAAACACTTGATGTATTCTCTGGGTTAACCAGTATCAAAGGCACATTATACTCTATACACTTTGTTATGATAGCTTGTAATAGCTTACGATAAGCAAAATGAGATAGCTTCCAGACTACTTTAGAGTTTCTCTTTGAAGTATTACTCCACAGCTTCTCAAGGTCTTCAATAACTATAGCACTCTTAGACCTCCTAGCCATTAGTACAATGTACTTAGCATACTTACGACACCAATCAACAACAATATCCCTAGACCTCCTACGCAGTCTCCTAATCCTATCTAGTATCCTCCTATTGTATCTCCATCTCTTAGGATACTTCCTCTGTAGCCTCTCAGCATGAGCTTTAAGGGATAAAGCCTCAATAAATCTAGTATTTACTCTCCTAAAACCTCTACCATCATAGTGGACTAGTTGTTTAAGGTTAGTGTCTTGTGCTATTAGTCTCTTAGGCTTGTATGGATTGTATATCCAACGGAATGGTATAGCAACCCATATCCTACCCCTTCTATCAATACCTATGACTACCTCATACCATCTCCTACTAAGAAACTTCCCTATGTAATCCCTACTATGTAGTAGTCTTATCTTGAAAACTCTACTTCTTAACTTAGTGACTATTACTTGTTTCTCAAGGTCTACTTGTGCATCATATTTGTCTAGTCTTACTGTAAGCTTCTTTAGTAATGGTTTCTTTCCATTGTTTTCCCTGGCTGACTTTACTAGTGCTCTACCATACTTGTATATTTGTTTGGATTGGTGTGCACGAAATCCTTGTCTCCTCAATAGCTTATAGAACATTTGGTGTACTTGGTTTAGTGGTGGAGTTTTCTTGAACTCCCATAGAGCATCTATGATGTATTGGATAGCTCTACGTGTGAGATAGAGTTCTTCACATAGTTCTTCTAGTGAACCCTCTACTAGTATTCCACGAGCCTTGAGGGTTAGTAGATACTCTCCTCGGGGAACCACCCTAATAGTCTGGGCGGTCTTCTCCTTCATTGGAGACTTCTCACCTACATGTATAGCCTTGGTATAAAAGAGGCTATGCTTCTTGTGGTACAATTGTCCTTTGTACAAGATCGTGGTAGAGTGGATCGTTATCTATTATATAGGCTCTTAGTTCTTCTTCAACCTCTAAAGCATCCTTGAAGTCTATATTTTAACTCCTTAGTACTCTTACTCTTATCAATAACCCTCTAGAATAGCTTCTAGAAGCTCTCTTTGTCCAAGCCTCTTCCAGTACACGGGTTTCATAACACTCCACCATCCTTGTATATAGTACTAGTACTACTTTCTGTGGATTCCCTTATTAAACCTTTCCTTACAAGTAGTATAAGTAGGGATGAGGGGATGGCTAAAGTATTAGGTGTCTCGAAAGTAACTAGAAAATACCAGGTAACAATACCAAAGATAGTGCGTGAAAAACTAGAGATAACAGAAAACGACCTAATAATATTCATAGAAGAAAACGGAAAAATCACAATAAAAAAGACAACACCATAAAACCATGAAGACAACATATAAAATAATATACTCTCATATAAAACCTGCTACGGCTCTAACAACACTTATAACACTCTATTCCTAAGGTTAATGATAGAGTCGTATAAGGCTTTGCAGGAGATACAGAATATTAAGGAAGCTGGTGTAGAGGGTTGATCGAGGTATCTAGTAGAGAGGAGATTAGGAGAGCTATTGCTAGTAACCGTGTAGTTGTTATAGAGTACTATGATAGAGATAGTCGTGAGGGTAGAGAGTTTTCTAAAGCAGTAAAGTATCTTGAAAAACATATAGATCCATCGATAATAGTACTACGTGTATCAGCCAAGGATCACCCAGAACTACTTGATGGTATAAAAGCTCTACCAACAATACGTATGTATCTTAATGGAAAACTAGTTTTTGAACAACAAGGTGGTTTTGGGAATACAGAACTAGATCTGATGGTTCTTAGAAGGAGTATGCGTAGCGTTCTTAGAAGTTTCAACATAGCCTTCAAGATCTAGGTATTCTATTAGGTATTCGAAGCCATCTATAGAGGAGTATAGTAGTTCACTATAGTTTCTCCAAAGCATTAGTGTGAAGACACATACTCTACTATAAAGCTTATCTCCCAACATAGTATCTTTAACAAGTAGTTCTTGATCTAAAAGCTTCTTAAAATAGGCATAAGCAACTGCATCAGATAAGCCTATATGGTAGCATGGGTAAGCATAGACTCTATTATTATAGATGAAGTATGGTTTAGTATAGTATAGTTTTAAGCGATCACGTCCAGCCATGATCAACTGTATGGATAGTACATGGTTTCTAGTTAGTGGTAATACGTATACGTCGTAGCCTTCTATAATACTAGTACTCTCTATAATTTCCTCAAAATAATCTATAACATCATCTATGTATTTTGGACACTTATAGGCTATGATACTGTCTAGTAACGGGTATCTATTCCTAAAATAATCTTTAGTAAAGTCTGGTGTATACAAGTCTATAGATGCATCATACCTTCTCTCAAGTTTATAGAATATATTGAATAATGCTAGAGACTCTAGTAGGAAACCACATAATGTGATATAGAGTATTCTAGGCCTTGGTTTAAAAACACCTATCATGGATAGTGTACGCTTCATCCTTCTTAGAAGAAACCTCTCTAAACAAACACTACACAGTCTATGCCCTGATGAAGACTGGTAGTACTGTGCTCTCCTCCTACCACATACACTGCATAATGTCATAACTATACCTCAATCTTATCAAATCTATCCTCCTTAAACAGTCTCTTAGAAAGCTCTAATGCTTCACTTATATTCTCCTGACTAGCCCCCTCCTCAATAATACCTAGAACCTCCATTACAAACGGGTTAGCACTACCGGGTCCTTCTACGATCTTGTCACGGAGATTTCTAGCAATAGCTTCTAGCTCATCTCTACTAAGGAATCCAGCTCTATACTCGTGTATAAGGTTTTCAATAGCTACTAATAGATAGCGGTTGCCCATGTACAAGTCCAGCTCTTCATCAATATACTTGCTATATACTCTAACAATCTTATCTACAACAGCGTCTACATCCACCATAGAAGCACCACCTCTATACAACCTAGTGTCTCTAGCATAACGTATCTAGTAGACTAGGGCTCTTAAAACTCTTCTTCAAACTATTGAGAGATAAGCTTATATAGAACCAGTTCAGTCAAAAACGATAACAGAAAAGTATTTTGTGAGAGAAAGGGGGGTGTATGGTATGGCTCTTTACGGAGTACCTGTACTCATACTGAAAGAGGGTACGCAGAGAACAACTGGTAGAGATGCACTAAGATCAAATATTATGGCTGCACGAGCACTAGCTGAAGTACTAAAGTCTAGTCTTGGACCACGTGGTCTAGATAAAATGCTTGTAGACAGTTTTGGAGACATCACTGTAACAAATGATGGTGCAACAATTGTTAAGGAGATGGAGGTACAGCATCCAGCTGCAAAGCTATTGGTTGAAGTTGCTAAGGCACAGGATGCTGAAGTAGGTGATGGCACTACAACAGCTGTTGTACTAGCTGGAACTCTTCTAGAGAAAGCTGAGGAGCTTCTAGACCAGAATATTCACCCAACACTTGTTATTGAAGGCTATGTTAAGGCTATGAAGAAAGCTATTGAGGTTCTTGACGAGATAGCTGTAAAGATCGATCCAGAGGATCGTGGTTTGCTCAAGAAGGTAGTAAACACAGCTATTGCTAGCAAGTTTGTAGGTAGTGGTGCTATAAGGGATAAGCTTGCAGAACTAGCTATAGATGCTGTACTAGCTGTTGCTGAGAAAAAGCCTGATGGAACATATCGTGTTAGACTAGGTAATGTTAAGATTGAGAAGAAGAAGGGAGGTAGTATACTAGACACACAGCTTGTCTACGGCATAGTCCTTGATAAAGAAGTAGTTCACCCAGGTATGCCTAGGCGTGTTGAGAAGGCAAGGATAGCACTACTTGATTGTCCATTAGAGGTTGAGAAACCGGAGATTACAGCAAAGATCAATATTACAAGTCCTGAACTAGTAAAGGCATTCCTAGATGGTGAAGCAAAGATCCTTAAGGATATGGTTGAAAAGATTGCTGAAGCTGGTGCTAATGTTGTTATTTGTCAGAAGGGTATTGATGAGGTTGCCCAGCACTTCCTAGCTAAGAAAGGAATACTAGCTGTAAGACGTGTAAAGAGAAGCGATATGGAGAAGCTTGAGAGAGCAACTGGTGGTAAGATAGCTTCAAGTGTACGTGATCTAACATCGGATGACTTGGGTTATGCAGAGCTTGTTGAAGAGAGACGTGTTGGTAATGACAAGATGGTGTTTATAGAGGGTTGTAAGAACCCTAAGGCTGTGACAATACTTGTACGTGGAGCTAACGATATGGTTCTTGATGAAGTTGAGAGAAGCACTAATGATGCACTACATGTACTAAGAAATGTACTACGTGAACCAAAGATAGTGGCTGGCGGCGGTGCTCCAGAGATTGAGATAGCTTTAAAGCTTAGAGAGTATGCTGAAAAAGTTGGTGGTAAGGAACAACTAGCTATTGAGAAGTTTGCTGAATCACTAGAAGAGATACCTATGATACTAGCTGAAACAACTGGTCTTGACGCTCTAGACTCTCTAATGAAGCTTAGACAACTACATTCTGAGGGTAAGGTGCATGCTGGTGTAGACGTCATTAATGGCGAGATTGTAGAGGATATGACAAGTATTGATGTTATAGAACCAGTTATTGTTAAGAAACAGATTATTAAGAGTGCTACAGAAGCAGCTACAACTATATTGAAGATAGACGATATAATAGCAGCCAGCCCACTTAAGAAGGAGAAGAAGGGTAGAGAGGAAGAGGGTGTTCCTGGAAAGTTTAAGTTTGGCTAAAGAGTTGATAATGGATAGTTTTTTATATACTTAAACATATCTACTCCATTGCATAAGTGTTTAAGGAGCTTCTAGAATAGGTGTTTAGATAGAATGAGTAGTAAACGAGAGGTACTAGTTGGACCGCCGAAGTTAACAAGATACGAGATTGCACGTATTGTTGGAGCACGAGCACTACAGCTCTCTCTTGGAGCACCACCACTTGTTGATGTAGGTAGGGCTCCGGCGAAAGACCCTATAGCCTTAGCTCTCCTAGAACTATATGAAGGAGTACTACCTATAACAATACGTAGGATGAAGCCAGATGGAACAAGCCAACTCATCCCAGTTAGAAAGCTACTTCCCAGAGCTAGAGATTATATATGGAGAACTCTTGAAAGCTGGAAGCTCCATTAAATATACTCGTAGCTTCCTTGTTAAAGACAGGACTGTATACGAGTTTGTATTAGAGAAGCCAGTTAGTGATGAAGTATTCTATAGAATATATAGAAGCCTAGTATATAGAGGCTATATGCCTATACAGTTAGACTTTAACGGTGAACCAGTTCTTAGAATAATACCTTTAAAGAAGAGGAAGACTGGTTTAAAAAGACTAGTGTTAACAATACTAACCATACTAACAGTTGGTTTAACAGGCTATGGTTTAACAGAAAGCTTCTACAGTCTCTATGGAGGTCTAGACCCATTATCTACAACACTATGGTCAATACTATATGTTGTATTATTTCTAGGAACACTAGCACTCCACGAGCTAGGGCACTTGGTCATGGCTAAGAAGTATAGTGTACCAGCTTCTGGACCATACTTTATACCAGCACCGCCAATACAGTTAGGCTTTATAGGTACACTTGGAGCAGTTATATCGCTTGAGGGACTACCTCCTAACCGTAAGTCTCTAGGACTACTAGGTATAGCTGGTCCACTAGCAGGTTTCCTAACAGCTACACTAATATGTGTTATAGGTATACTATTGTCTCCAACAATAAGTGTTGAGAAAGCTGAGGAGATGATTGAGTCTGGAGAGCTTAGTGAAATACCCTATATGCCTCTAATATTCCTCTTACTACTATCAATAAAACAGACTAGTGTAAATGAGGTACTTATCATACACCCACTAGCTTTTATAGCGTTTATAATCTATGTTGTCACATTCCTAAACCTTATGCCCATAGGACAGCTTGATGGAGGACATGTTGTTCGTGTATTCACTAGTGCTTTAGTGCATAGTATTATAGGTAATGTAGTGATCATGGCGATGGCTATAAGTGGTTTGATGATAACTTTAATGGGCTATAATGGTTTATTCTATATAGTGCTTTCTATAATACTGCTAGTCTTTAAAATGATATTCGGTTCAAGACCTCATCCAGGTTCAGCTAACATGTACTCTAGAGTTGATAAAGTAGACTACATGATACTAACACTATATATAGTACTAGTAATACTATGTGCTCCAATACCAGTCCTCTAGAATATAGGTGTAGTATTTTTGAAAAGGTATCATAGGGTATCAAAAGCTATTACAGAGTACTTAGCATTAAAGCCTAAGACTATGGTTAAGAGAGAGGTTTCTAGGGTAGAGACGTATAGTCTATGGAGACTAACTGGTAATATATTAGTTGTTGCTGAAAAACCAAAGGCTGCTAGAAGAATAGCTCAAGCACTATCGTATAAGGCTAGGCTTAGAGTTTATAGAGAGAATGGCGTACCGTACTATCTAATACCAGTTAATGGGTTAAAGATCTATGTAGCACCAGCTGCTGGACACCTTTTTGGCTTAAAAACGGTTGATCGAGGATATCCCGTATTTAGTTATGAATGGAAGCCACTATATCTTGTTGAGAAGAAAGCTGGTTATACAAAGAAGTTTCTAAAACTACTTGAAAAACTATGTAGGATAGCTAGTGTGTATGTTAACGCTTGTGACTATGATATAGAGGGTTCTGTAATAGGGTATCTAGTTATAAAACACTATGGTGATCCAAGGCGTTGTTATAGAGCTAAATTCTCTAGTTTAACACCGCAAGAGCTTAAGAGGTCGTTTGAGAAGCTGACGAGTCTAGACTGGAATATGGTTGAAGCTGGTCTTTGTAGACACGAGCTTGACTGGATATGGGGTATTAATGTTAGTAGAGCACTTATGGACGCTGTCTACAGTGTATCTGGTAGGAGGATAGTGCTTAGTGCTGGACGCGTACAGACTCCAACACTAAAACACGTTGTTGATAACGAGGTTTCTAGAAACCTATTCATACCAATACCACAGTATACTGTATCCGTCACAGTAGAGATTGAGGGTAGCACTTATACACTAGAGTATAAGGGAGAAACTATAAAGACTAAGTGGGAGGCAGAGAAGATAGCAAGATATCTAAAGCAGAGGGGCTATCTTAAAGTAGTTGATTATAGAGAAGAGAAGCTAATATATAAGCCGCCGCCACCGTTCAATCTAGGTGATCTGCAGGAAGAGGCTGCAAGAATATACCATTACAGCCCCTATAAGACACAAAGTATAGCTGAACAACTCTACCTTAATGCCTACATAAGCTATCCACGTACGAATAGTCAGAAGCTACCAAAAGATCTAGATTATAAAGGGATACTTGATAAACTAGCTACTATACATGTCTACAACGAACTTATTAAAACACTCTATAGGGAAACACGTGGAGTACTAAAACCTGTTGAAGGACCAAAGACCGATCCAGCTCATCCAGCAATATACCCTACTGGAATAAAGCCTACTGGATTGAAGAGTTATGAACAGAAGATATACGATCTTATTGTTAGAAGGTTTCTAGCAGTATTTGCTCCACCAGCTCGTGTACTACGTAATCACATAGTCTTTAAACCAGATGGAGACAACCTTGGCTTAAAGCTCCTATATACATTGTCTGGACAGAGAATACTCTATGATGGGTGGTTTAAGTACTATCCATTCCATAAGCCTGAAGAAAGGATTGTTCCAAAGCTGTACATAGGTTATAAAGCATCTATTCTAGACGTATGTGTAAATAAACACTATACAAAACCTCCGGAAAGAATCTCAAGGATTAAGATACTTAGATGGATGGAAGGTGTTGATATAGGTACAGAAGCTACTAGAGCACGTATTATAGAGTTACTGTATAAGAGGAAATACCTGGTATCAACTAGTGGTAGAACAACTACAACAGATCTAGGTCTTGCTATTATAGAAGTCTTAGACGAGTTCTTTAAAGAACTTACACAAGTTGATCTTACGAGAAAGTTTGAAGAGTATATGAAGAAGATACGTGAAGGTATTGTAACTAGAGAGAGAGTTGTAGAAGAAGCTAGAAATACACTAATTAGTCTTTTAGAGAAGTTTAACAAGTATAAGGATGATATTGGTTTAAAGCTTTCATGGAGACTGGGTATATTGACTCCAGATAATAAGTGTATGTTGTGTAATAGAGAAGTTTATAGAAATAAGCTTTGTAGGTATCATTACATGGCTTTAGAAAGGGTTAGAGAAGCCTATAGTGAATGGAAGGTTAGAGAGGGTGTTTCTTGGAATAGTTATTTAAGAGAATTAGTTAAGCTAAGATCTACTGGTAAGTGGGTTAGAGAAGTAATAGGTGTTATAGATCACCTTTTATGAATCCATAGTGATAGATATCCTAGATAAGGTATTTTAAAAACAGAGCCATTAGATACTTCAAGAACCTTTCCTCTAACTTTCTCATAAGGTACCTTAAATGGATCGGGCTCTCTATTATTATCACCTTTAGTTACGTAGTAGTATTTCCCATTAACTACACTTACACCAACAACTCTATGTATAATCAACTCCTTCTTATAAGACTCATATATAATTATATCTCCAACACGTATATCTTCTGGAGACACATTATATGATATAACAAGGTCTCCTTCACGTAGTGTAGGGCACATACTGTATCCATCAACAACAGCTAGTGGTACAGAACTGCCAGTAACAATAGATAGTATTTGTCTAGAAAATATAGCAAAAACAACAGCTATAACAAGTACTATAATCTCAACTAACTTACTAATAGAGATCCTTGGCATAATGCTCTAGTCCTCAAAATCCTCTTCATCAAGATCACTTAGATCAAGCTCTATAATCTTAGGAGGCCTCCTCTCTTCCTCCTCAATCTCTCTACCACCAACTTCTACACTAGAACCTCCAACCTTAATCTTACTATAAACACCACGCCATCGATAACCACATTCTGGACATTCAAAAACACCCATAATCGTGATCGTTATTCTTCCTTTCTTATCAGGGAATGGTGATATTAGTTGCCATGTCTTAATAGGTTCTCCTATAACACTATTACACTTTGGGCATCTAATCTCCTTCCTCCTCTTAGACACAACTATACACCTCTAGTGTTTCAAGAAGGATTAGTTATCTAAGGAAATATTTAAGCTATACCTACTAGTTGTTATTAATTATAGGTTTTACTCTATGTTTATGCTAGGATTTTTATTAATAAGTATGCTATGAATATGTAGGTGTATGTCTCAACAACCACTATATGTGTTTTCAAAGAGATCCCTCTTAACTGGACAATATTAAGTATTAGCGTATATGTTGCTGATATTATTAATAATTCATTATAGTGGAGTTTAAAACCTACAAAGACACCTGTTAGTCCAAGCATTGTATTTATAAACACGTTATATAGCCTCCATCCATGTATTAGTCTATAGACTCTAGCTATGTATACTGGGTAGGCTACAGAGTATATGATCAGTAGTGGTAGTAAGACTATTAATTGCTCTAAACCATTATCTAACATAGCATCACCATAGAGTTGGTGAATACACTATGTACGTACTAACTACTATCTATGAAGAAATATTCCGTATAAAGAGTATTCGTGGTAGACAAGTACTTGACTCACGCGGAAACCCAACAGTACAGGTAACGGTTATCACAGAAGGTGGTGGTGTAGGAGTAGCATATGCTCCATCAGGTGCTTCAACAGGTAAACATGAAGCACTAGAGCTTAGAGATAGTGGTAGAGAGTTTCACGGCCGGGGTGTAAGGAAAGCTGTTGATAACGTAAACAACGTTATAGCACCAGCTCTTAAAGGACTTAATTCTAGGAGACAGCGGGAGATTGATCGCAAGCTTGTAGCACTTGATGGAACACCTAATAAGAGCCGTCTTGGAGGAAACGCTATAGTAGCTACAAGTCTAGCTGTAGCTAAAGCAGCTGCTTCAACAAGTGATCAGCCTTTATACAAGTATCTTGGAGGATACCGTGCACACACACTACCAGTACCGTTATTGAACATAATTAATGGTGGTGCACATGCTGGTAACAAGCTTGACTTCCAAGAATTTATGATAGTACCAGCTGGTTTTAACAAGTTCTCAGAAGCACTACGTGTAGCAGTAGAGGTTTACCATGAGCTTAAGAAGCTTCTTAAAGAGAAGTATGGTGCTCTAGCTATAAATGTTGGTGATGAAGGCGGTTTTGCACCGCCTATGGAGAGGGTTCGTGAAGCACTTGATGCTCTTGTTGAAGCTATTAATAATGCTGGATATAGTGTTGGCTCTGAAGTTGCTCTAGCACTTGATGTTGCTTCATCACAGTTTTATGATGTTGAAAAGAAGGTGTATAGAGTTGAGGGTGTAGAGTATTCTAGTGATAAGTTGTTAGATTTTTATGAAAGACTTGTTGATGAATACCCTATAGTTAGTATTGAGGATCCATTTTATGAAGATGACTTTGAAATGTTTAAGACTATTAGAGAAAGGCTTGGTAGTAGAGTACTTATTGTTGGAGACGACTTGTTTACAACAAATCCAGAGAGATTGGGGAAGGGTATAGAAGTAGGTGCTGCAAACGCTGTTCTTGTAAAAGTCAATCAGATTGGTACATTGTCTGAAACTATGGATGTTATAGAGACTGCTCACCGCAGCGGCTATAGAGCTATAATTAGTCATCGTAGTGGTGAGACAGAGGATACAGCTATAGCTGATCTAGCTGTAGCTTTTGAAACAGGTCTTATAAAGACTGGTGCTCCAGCACGTGGTGAACGTACTGCTAAGTATAATAGGTTGCTTGTTATTGAGGATGAGCTTGAAGAGCCTTATTATCCAGGTTTTAGTGTATTCCCTAGAATACCTAGGTAATAAAATATTGTTTCAATAAAAACAATTTTCTTTAAACAACCTATTCTACGGCAGTATTATACCAGCAACTATTAATCCTACAGCAAATACTATTATAAACTTTAGAAACTGTCTAACACTCATCTTAGGCAATTGCTTAACAATGTTTATTAGAAACCATAGCCCAAACCCTATGCCAAGCACTAGCAACAGTATTATACCAGCAAGCACTAGTGCTGTACCAATACCACTAGCACCACTGAATATACTAGCAATAGCGTTAAAGGCTTCACCTAGAGACTCTAAACCCAAGACACTACACCCTCAACCATACTCTAAATAGCTAATAGGGTAGAGTAGAGTAGATAAAACCCAGGACTAAATAATATAGAATAGTATGATGAGGGTTGAAAGCGTGGAACCCTAGACTTAAGAGGGGGATGACAGGAACCAGGCTGCTGATAGATAAGGTAGGTTCATATGGTGTTTAATTAGAGTATGCTTATAGTTGTTTAGTGGATGGTTTTGGGTCGTCTATAAAGTGGTCTGTGGTTTAAAAACTTTTCTTTAGTCTAAGTATATCTTAGAACCTTAAGGTGAGGGGTCTCCGGGATGAATGTATCTGTTGAAACTGTTGAGAAGTATCTTGGTCAAGCAGTTAAGGATCCTTATGGTAGAGTTGTCGGTCACCTAATAAGCTTCTACAGTAATAGTGATGGATATGTAACAGATCTTGAGGTATGTTTTGGAGAGACCTCGTTTAAGCAAGTAAATGTTGATAGATTCGAGTTTACTGGTGAGGGTGTGACACTAATACCTGAATGGCAGTATGAAGCTGAAAAGACTGCTCAAAGGCTTGAGAGGCTTAAGAAGAGGCTACACGCTCTAGAGGATCTATATTCTAAGAAGGAGATACCTAGACACGCTTATGACTTGTTTAAGAAGAGGCTAGAAGAAGAGCTTATGAAGGCTAAGGAGGAGGCTAGAAAGGTTAAGGAGATGCTTAAGACTAAGATACATGAGCTAGAGGATACTATTGTAGAACTTGAGAAAGCATTTACATCTATAAAGATGAGCTATATAGCTGGAGAAGTAAGTGATAAGACTTATAAAGCAGCTGCTGAACAACTTAGGAAGCACATAGAGTATGCTGTTGATGAGAAAGATGATGTTAAGAAGTTTATGGAGAAGATTGAGAAACTAGAAAACCAGCCAATAGACATGTCTCCTGTAACACCACCATCTAAGACAGAGGAAATACCTTCACAAACACAGCCGTTACCTGTAGTAGTTATTGAGGGAAGCTAAACAGTTTTTCTAAAAGAAGTGATCTATAACTATAATGTTTTAAACACCTATGTCTCCATGGGGTGGAGTGGGTGAGTACAATATCAAGCAGTCCATTTGGGGGGCCGTTTAGCTGGTTAGCAAAGCTATTTGGTTTCCATAGAGATAAGAAGTCACCTGCTATTATGAAGACACTGCATTTACTTACTAGAATGATAGATGATCTAGAGGTTTCTAGGAGGAGGATGGAGGATAGATACAAGGATCTTGCTAAGAAGGCTAGGGATGCTGCTTTAAGAGGTGATCGTGACAACCATAATATATTCCTAAATGAGATGGGTGAGATAAGTAAGTTTATAGCACTTGTAATACATGCTAAGAAGTCTCTAATGCAGATAAAGCTTCGTCTAGAGACAATGGTGGAGATGGGTGATACACTTGACCAACTACCAGAGATTATGGCTGAATTAAACCATCTTAAACCACTGCTAGCACGTGTAACACCAGACCTACTTGATAGGATGACAGAGCTTGAGAAGAGTGTTGCAAACATTGTATCAGCTACATCAATACCAAACATATATGGTAGTGTAAAACCAGTAGCTAGTGAACAAGTTGATTATAATTTATCAGAACTACTGCCTCCAAACAAGCCTCCAGTAGAGGCGAGGGCGGCTAGTACAAGTAAGCCATTATTTACTAATAGAGTTAGTATACAGACAATTAAGAATTGGTTGTTAGAGGAGATCATGATTACAAATGGTTTCCTAGATATAGAGGCATTTACTAGAAAGTATAAAGTACCTAAAGAAGCTGTACTTGAAGCACTTAATGCACTTAGTGAAGAAGGTAGGATTGTTATTAAGAAATAAGACTGTTTTTAACAATGTATTTAATCCCCAAACTATTTTGGTGATGTAGAGTGCATGACCCATTAGAGGAGAGAGCTAGATACTATGCTAAAAGAGCTGTACTAGCAGACCGTAATGGAGTCTATGATGAAGCTATAAAGTATTACAGGAAAGCTATAGAGCTTTTCTCACTACTACTAAAGCTTAGGCCGGAGTCGCCATTCACACAACTATACATGACATTGATTAAAGAGTATAATAAACGTGTAAAACTACTAGAAAAACAGGCACAGAAAATAGGTATGGGTGTTAGAGAAGAACGTAGTCAGGAAACAACATTCCAAGTATATACAGTAGACTCGCCAAATAGGCCTAAGATAACATTTGATGACGTAGTTGGTTTAGAAGAAGTTAAAAAAGCACTATTTAGGTCAATCATATACCCTATACGTAGACCAGACCTATTCCCACTTGGCTGGCCTCGTGGAATACTCCTCTACGGCCCCCCAGGCTGTGGTAAGACATATATTGTAGCTGCAGTAGCTAATGAAGCTAAAGCCGACTTGATCAAGGTTAGTGCAGCTGATATAATGTCTAAATGGCTTGGTGAAGCAGAGAAGAATGTTGCTAAATTGTTTAAGGCTGCCCGTGAAATAGCTTCTAAGGGTAAGCCTACTATAGTATTTATTGATGAGGTTGATGGGCTACTACGTGTATTTAATGAAGAAGTTGGTGGTGAAGCACGTGTTAAAAACCAGTTTCTAATGGAGATGGATGGACTGGAGGATAAGACTCTCCAAATACCATTATTTGTAGTTGGTACAACTAATAAGCCTTGGCTACTAGATATCGGGTTTATAAGGAGGTTTCAGAAACGTATATATGTTCCACCACCAGACCGTATGACACGTAAGGCTTTATTCAAATACTATATAGGTAGAGCAGTTAATGGTCCGTTAAAGGTTTCAGAAGATGTTGACTTAGACAAACTAGCTGATATGACAGAGGGATACTCTAGCTCAGATATAAAGAATATTGTAATGGAGGCAATAAATGATGTAGTATCAGAGCACTTTGAAAAAACACATGGAACTGGAGAGGGCTCTCCTAGAGAAATAACACTTGAAGACTTTAAGAGAGTTATTAAGAGGATTAGGCCTAGTATAAACAACAACATGGTACAAGCATATGTTAAGTGGGGTGAGGAATTCGCTTCAATATAAAAACCCGGAGACCCTAATGATAATTACTTGGAGGCAGGGGTTGTGAAGAGAGTCATGCCATAACGACATTGATGAAGTCAACCCTGGGGTAGCAGAATCCCTGCCTCCATTACCTTTTCTATATCTCTTATATATTGTTTGTTTTCTAAACCAGAGACTATTACTCCATATAATCCACTATGTCTACTATAGACTCTATATAATAGCCCTTCTATAGGTTCTAGATACTTCTTTGAATAGAATACGAATATGTTTGAACAAGGCATTGGTTCTACTGGTTTAAGACCATGTTTTACTGCTAGTTTATAGAGTTTTATTAATCGTTTATCTCTTTCCCTACAAATACGTCTTAGACACTTATGTACTGTATCTATAGAGTATCTAGGCTTGATACTTCTACAAATACCGTATTCTATAAGGATGTCTAATGGCTTGTTTGAACAAACTATTACATCAGTTATATCATTGTATGGTAGATAAGCTCTCAACCTAACAACCAAATAGTCAGTAGAGTCTCTAAATAATAATGGAGAGCTTGTATCAATAAGTAATGTGTAATCCACTCTAGCTTTCTTACTCACTATATTATATATGTTACATGGTATGGCTCCATAGATGCTTGGTATAGAGAATATAAACATAGACTTGTTCTTATATATCTTCCTCTCTAACTTAGCTACTTCATTAAAATACCCTCCTCTATATACTAGAATAGTGTTTATTACATCCAGCTTAACTATACCACTATACAGTCCTACTACGGATCTATACATAGGAATTATAGAGTCTATGTAAACTATATCTCTAGCACTGTGTCCTTCTATAATGCTCTCTACTAAGAAGTTGATAACAAGATCTGTTTCACATAGGTAGCAGCACATAAACCCTCTATGTAGTAGGTGAGAAGCATGGATGTTGACATAGTTTTCTATAAGACTAGTATCTAGTTCTGGTAGGTATCGTGTATCAACCCATGAATTCTCGTTTAAGAAGTTCATGTAATAACACCTAAGAGATACTTGGGTATACTATAGTCTAGAATATACTGTAGCTGACCACTATGTTCTCCTCTAACACTAGATAGCTTATATGATGTATAGCCATATCCACATACATAATATACTCCTGGAAGGTGTTTACAGAGGTTTATGTCAGGTGATATGATAACGTGTCTATACCTGTGTAAACACTTATTCATGATCTTAATAACTACTATATACGATAGCTCCCTATTTAGTAGAGGTTGTAGGAGCTCTCTACATAAACTATTAGTAAATAGTACTACTAACTTCTTATCAAAACTATAATCTAGTACTACACTAACAGTATCTACATCCTTTAGAGAGCCTATTAATAGAGTATATTCTCCTTCAACACTCCTACTTAACCTATACAACAACTCTATATTAGCATATTTTTTAATAATATCTTTAAGAATGTTGTTGAAGAGCTCTTGTTCTCTAAGTAACACTATATACTTTAATCTAAAGTATTTGTTAAACATATGTACTAAACCATAGAGTAGGTCTACTAGTGTTGGGAAACCCATAGAATATGCTATGTGGTCTCTCTCAAATACACTAGCTAATTTTATACAAGCAGCTTCTCTATAGCGGCTATCCATAACCTAACCCATACATTATTATTCTCTAAACATAATATATCCTCTTAGAAGAGTCTGGAGGTAGAGGTATTGTATAGTAAACCTGTTAAGATAGAGTCCTTTAACGATATATACTACTATGAATATGAAGAAGTCCTACCTAAGCACCCATCATATCTTGTACTAGGTCTCCCAGACGCTGGTCTTGTTGGTGCACTAGCAATTAGGTATTTAACACTGAATACTAGTATGAAGATTTATGGTGAGGTAGATTCTACAAGGTTTCCACCAGTAACAGTTGTACATAAGAGTATACCATATAGTCCATTCCAGCTGTACCGTGATGATAGTGGTTGTCTACTAGCACTTGTATCAGAGTCTCCAATACCTACACATGCTGTCTACCCACTAGCAAAGAGTATTGTTGAATACGCTCTATCTAGAGGTATAGACTACCTACTATCACTATCTGGTATAGCTGTACCAAACCGTATAGATATTAAGAAGCCTAAGACATACTGGATAGCATCTACAAGTGATGCTGCTAAAGAAATGGAGAAGTACGGCTATAAATCATTTGATGAAGGATTTATTGTAGGGCCATACGCTATCATACTTAAAGAAGCTAAACGTAGAGGTTTAAACAATATAGTAGTTCTTGTAGAATCCTTCTTCGACTTCCCAGATCCAGAGGCTGCTGCTGAAGCACTAATGGCTCTTTCAAAAATAACTGGTATAGAAGTTGATGTTAGTAAGCTTCTAGAAGAAGCAGAGCTTATTAAATTACAAGCTAGAGAGCTTATGAAACAGACAAAGAAGGCGTTACGTGAGATGAAGAAGGGTTATGAGATGCAGATGCCTCTAATGTATACATAGCTTCTAGTGGGTGATGGCGGGTGGGTTATGAAGACTTCTTAGAAAGGTTTAGGAAGGAGATTAGGAGGTTTATTAGAGAGTTTGAAGAGGATATTGAAGAGAGGTCTATGTGGGATATTAATGGTAGAGTTGAACCACTAGTATCTATTGATAGGAGGCCTGATAAGTATATCATACTAATCGATCTACCATACGCTGATCTAAAGGCTTTATCAGTAGATGTACGTGGTAGAAGAGTTCTTATAGAGTGTAGACTGTCTAGTGGAGTAAGGTTTTCAAACTGGATTGTATACAGTAATACAACGTTTGATCGATACTATACAGAGTTCGAGTTACCAGAAGACGCTGTTGTTGAAGGAGCTGTTATTGAGAGAGATGAGTCTAAGAAGATTATACGTATAATAGTACCTAGAAGGAGAGTCTAGCTACGTACATGGATTTCAACAACATCTCCATCCATAACAGTGTGTTCAAGACCTACTCTCTCACCAGGATACTTAGCTGATGGACCCCATATTCTAGCGTAGAGGAAGCTATCTATAAAGCTTCTATGGATATGTATAGCTACATCATATACTGTAGAACCCTTCTTTAATACAAGTGGTTTATCAGATACTTCACCATTAGGTTGTTTAGTATATACTCTAATAACACCTAGTTCTCTAAACAATATCCTACCAAGATCGCTGAATCCCTTGCCAAGCTTTGCTGAAGCAACAATAACTGGTACAGCAGGGTTGAGTAAGTGTATCTCTTTAGCAGCCTCTATAGCGTCTCTATAACATAGATCAGCCTTATTGACAATAGCTATTGAAGGCTTATACAAACGGCTTTCAAAAACAGCTTGCTCTATATCGTCAAGCGTTGCTTCACCATATACTTTAACAAGAGCATTATATATACGATAGCTTTCAAGCAGTCTCCTAACATCATCAACTGTACAATCAACAAGTCTACCCATTAAAGCTACACGAACACCTAGTTTACCAGCACGTTGTCTTTCAATAACAACACGTCCACGAGGCTTACTCAATAGTATACCAGAAGAGTATAGTTCATTAACTATAAACCTATACTGTTCAACAGGCTTACTAGATGCATCAACAACTATTAACACAGCATCAGCATTACGTACCAACCCTATAACACGGTTATTCAAACCCTTAGAGCCGATCGATAAGGGAGGTGTATCAACAAGTTGAAACAATATATCCTCATACCTAAGCATACCAGGTACTGGTTCAAGAGTTGAAAAAGGGTATTCAGCAACTCTAGTCTTAGCACCAGTTAATAGCTTTACAATACTACTCTTACCAGTATTAGGTGGTCCAATAACAATTACTTGAGCAGCCCCCTCCTTCTCAATAAAGAACCTCGGTCCACGTCCAGCCCTCCTCCTCTTTCTCTCCTCTAACTGCTCACGTAGTTCTGCAAGCCTCTTCCTAGCCCACATTCTAAGGTTTTCAGTACCCTTATGCTTAGGTACTGCTGACAAGAACTCTTCTAAAGCACTAATCTTCTCTTCAACAGTCCTAGCTTCCATAACCTTAACCCATTTAGCCCTAGCCTCTGCTGGAAGGTTTGTAGGCAACAACGACACCTCTCTAGAAATACCATTATTGCTTAGAGGCTTATTTAAGATAATCTAGAATACTCTTCTGTCTACCTATTCCTCTAACCTTCTTAGCCTTATACCATTTTGGAGCTATTCTCTTAAGCACTCTCCAACTCCTACGTATGAAGGGTGGTATACTATCTAGCTTCTGATATGCTTCTCTAATCCATGCTATAGTCTCTGGATCTGTAGGGTAGCCACTACCTATTTCTCCATAAAACCTCTTTAACTCACTGATAAGCTGGTCTCTATAATACTTTGCTATAATACTAGCAGCAGATACTACAACATACTTCCTATCAGCATCTTCTTCAAAAACAATCTCTGCTTTAGGGTAGAGCTTTCTAAACCTATTCAAATATCTTTTATAGCCTTTAACCATGTCAATAAACACTGTTTCTACACTATCATACCCTACAATACGTCCTACACTATCAAGCATATATAGTATCTTTTCCAGAGTAAGTCTATTCAAATTATACAGATCAATCTCTCCAATAGACACATGAGTAACAAGTACTAGATCAGAAATTCTAGTTATGATAAGGACAAGCCTAGACCTTTGATTTGCCGATAAGGACTTACTATCAACAACACCGTGGGATTTAAGAAGATCTAATCGATCCCTTCTAATACACACTAAACCTATAATCATATCACCTAAAACGGGTCCTCTACCAGCTTCATCAACACCTATAACTAGAGGTATATTCTCAGCCATGTAAGGAACTCCCTAATCCTAGTTAATAGACTCTCTAATTTAACCTGTTTACCCCTCTCATCATTAAATGCTTCAATTAGTACATAGTATGGATTAATATCTCTTAACAATTTAAGAATGCTTTTCCACTCTAAAACGCCATAACCTGGTATAACATGGTCTATTATCCTTGTTAAATCCCCTTTCTTTCCAAATACTACATCATGGATATGTACCAATGGTATACCTATACTCTCCAATATTGTAAGGGCATCTTTTAGATAGTCTATAAATGTATTATAGTTGTCTATGTAGTGTTTATAATAGGTTGTTGCTAAATGCCCTATATCTAATGCAATATGTGCTTCAGTATTGTCAACTATTTCAACTAGGTCTTGAGGAGTAGAGCTATACCCACTAGGTATGTTTTCTACAACCAGTATAGTCTCTCTAGGTAGAGCTTTCCTAATAAGACCTATAATCTCTCTAGAATTCTTTAAAACATCCTCTTTATTACTACTAAGTTGTAGTTTCTGACTAGTTGTTATATGAAGTACTATATAGTCTATACTATAGTCTTTAAAGAACTCTAAAACATCATTAACAACACTAATCATAGCTCCATGTAGGGCATCATATGGTGTAGCGTAGAATAGGTCTCTCCATGGAGCATGCACTCCTATAGAATATCCTCTACTAAAGCATTCCTTAATAAACTCTTTAAGAACACTAGTGTCTCTATAAGGCCATGGATAATCTATACTTATCTCAAAATAATTCACTATATTACTTGTCTTTATTTCCACAAGATCTATAAATAAACTAGGTTTTTTTATTTCTTTAAAGCTATTATACCAAATAGGTATACCTATCTTCAACATATTCTTAAAACCTCTAAAGTCTTCTCTACTAATATTTCTAGACTATCTACTACTATACCCAAAGATACACACTCGTACTTATTAGATACTAGTGATAATGCATTTATTGTTTTAGAATACCTTAATTTATAAAGTAGCTCAGCTTTAAACAAGTAGTTATCTATGGGATACATGATATATACTATTAGATCGGGATTTACTTCTATAAATATACGCAAAGCCTCGCTACCATGGTCTCTATTTAACAAGATCCTTGATAATACTACTCTACCACTCTTTAAAAGGTTTTTAGAAAGCTTTTTACCAATAGATACTATGACATCCTTATCTCCTATAATAAATATCTTTAACTCTCTAACTATTCTTGAAAGTCTACATACATATTCTATAGTGCAATCTATAGCTTCACTGCTAGGACCTGGAGCTACCAGTATTCTATAGAGTTTTTTCAATTAAACTGCTACCCAGATGCATAGTTTTTTAGCTCTAGAAGTTTCCTAATAGTGTAGTAGTAATAGTTTTTACCCCCACATCTATAATGGACTACATGGTGTACTAGTAATGTCTATACTTAGTGATGTTAAGGACTTTCTTATAGAACGTGATCTTGTTGTTAGTGTTGAAGATAATACGATCTATGGATTGCATAGCAGTCTACCTATATCGTTAAACATAGTGTTTAAGCCTAGTAATTTAGTTGATATAGGTATAAGTGTTAGAGATGATCTTAGAGAAACTCTTATTGAGTTAATTGAGTCGGGTGAGGATATAAGAGCTATTGTTGATGACGTGTTATCCGAGTTAAGAGATACTGCTATTGAGTTACAGAAATTCCTTAGTGATAAAGGGTTTAGAGTTAGACTAGTTCTTAGAGATGGTGAAAGCGATGTTAGAGAAGTTGTAGATGATGTTATGGAAGAGTATAGGGAGGTTTTAGAAGAACTAGGTATTGAAGAAGAGTATTAGTTAGAGAGGTGTCTTAGTTGAATAGATTATTTGGTACAGATGGTGTACGTGGAGTAATTAATAACGAGCTTACGCCAGAACTAGCTCTAAAGCTTGGACAAGCTATTGGAACACTGTTTGGAGAAGGATCTAGGGTACTTGTTGGACGTGATGTAAGAGCTGGTGGAGAGATGATCAAGTATACTGTATTAGCTGGTCTTATTAGTAGTGGTGTTAGAGTATATGATGCAGACCTTGCACCAACACCGGCTCTCCAATATGTTGTCAAGAGCCAGGGTTTTGACGGTGGAGTAGTTATTACTGCTAGCCATAACCCTCCAGAGTATAATGGTATTAAGGTTATTGACTCAGATGGTATAGAGCTTCCAAGAGATAAGGAGAGAGTTGTTGAAGAAATCTACTTTACTAGTAGAGTACACCGTGTTCCATGGAAGCTGCTATTAGATAGTGTTAGGAGATACCCTTATGTCAACGAACTGTATGTAAAAGCTGTTGTTAGCCATGTAGATAAAGAGCTTATAAGTAGTCGTGGGTTTAAAGTAGTTGTTGATCCAGCTAATAGTGTTGGAGCAATAACAACTCCATGGGTGTTACGTGAACTAGGCGTTAAAGTAGTCACAGTTAATGGAAACCTAGATCCAGCCTTTTCCGGTAGACCTCCAGAGCCAACAGTAGAGACTCTAGAGAATACAGCAAAGATTGTTAGAGAAGTAAGTGCAGACTTTGGAGTAGGACATGACGGTGACGCAGATAGGTCTATATTTATTGATGAAAGAGGTAGGATATGGTGGGGTGATCGTACAGCAGCTGTACTAGCTAAACTTATAGCAGAGAAACACAAGGATCTGCCGCGCCGTGTATTTACAGCTGTATCTTCTAGCACTATTATAGAGGATGTACTTAAGCCAATGGGTATTGATGTTATATGGCTTCCAGTTGGTAGTGTTGGTATATCTCGTAAACTTGTAGAAATGGGCGGTATATGTGGTTTTGAAGAAAACGGTGGTTTCATGTATCCTCTCCACCATCCAGTACGTGATGGTGCTATGACAACTGCTTTAATACTACAGCTTCTTGCTGAAGAGAAGAGGAGTTTTTCTGAAATACTTGATGAATTACCGTACTATCATAGTGTTAAAACAAAGATCCATATGACACGTGATAAGGCTCTCAAGGCTGTAGAAGCTGTTAAAGAGGCATATAGTGGTTATAGGCAAGTGACTATTGATGGTGTAAAAGTTATTGGCGATGATTTCTGGTTTCTCGTTAGACCAAGTGGTACAGAGCCCTTGCTGAGGATAATGATTGAAGCTAAGACTAGAGATAAAGTTGAGGAGTTACTAGATAATATAAAGAGCGTTGTATTGGAGGCTATTAAGAAATGAGACACTGGGCTCTTGATGTACTAGCTTGTATGTACTGTAAACACTATCCATTAAAACTAGTTATACTCAAGTCTGTAGAAGAAGATGTCTCTATTGAAGGTATTAGCATACCATATTGTAGGAACTATTGTGGTTATTTAAAGGAGCATATTGTAAAGGATAGAGAGTATCCATGTAGAGAGTGTTTAAGAATAGATATTGAAGAAGGAATACTATACTGTAGTAAGTGTCTACACTGGTACCCTATAAAGAATGGTATAGTGGTTATGATGCCTGATAATAAGAGGAATAAAGAAAGAGACCTAGAGTTTCTAAAGAAACATATAGACCATATACCTAGAGAAGTTCTTAAAGAAGGAAAGCCCTATAATTTAGAAACAAAATAGTTATAGAATACAACGTTGCATCCTAATTGTAACACAAGTTTATTAGTTTAGTATAGTTTTAGTATAGTGATCTAGGCTAAGACGCTGACTCTATTCATGCTTATATAGTATCTAATATACTAGCTAGTACTAAACCAATGTCTAACGTAAATATCTGATCGCGTATTCTTATCTTTACTATAGCTTTTTCTACTAAATTCTTGTCCAAACTAGTATCTCTACCTAGAATATACGATTCTACATGATCTATTAATGTATACAGCTCCTTTGAAACATCTATTTTAACATAGCATTCCTCCTTAGTGTAAAAGGATTCACATATACTCAATCCATCAACTTTTCTTAGCCTATTTCTTAAAACTTTAATTAAACCCTTTAACCTACCAGTTTCATTATATTTGTCATGGATTTTACTTATTATGCTCTTTATTTTATTTATATTCCTCTTTAATTCTCTTAATTCACTTAGGCATTTACATAGGTAGTATTCTCTAAATGAAAATCTTTCAGAATATGTTTTAAGTAATATATTTAATGAATTAATTTTATTTGATAGGTCACTCCTGGCTTTTCCAAGTTCTTCAACAATACTTACTAAGTCATTATAGTGATACCTATTTTTTATACGTGTTGAAGATACTAGGTAACTAAATATTTCAGAAACAATAGCTATAGCAAACACTGCAACTAGATAGGGTAGGTATTTCTCTAGGAACATATATTTTAATGGAAAAATAGGTAAAGCTATGGCTAATATTAGTAATGCTAATATGGTTATAGTAATAACAAGTAGTATTATAGTAGTTTTATATATTCTAGATAAGATGCTTTTGCACTCATTAAGTATGTTAGAGTATTTTCTAAATCGCTTCTCAAGATCGTTAAACTCCATCTCACCTTTCTCAAGATCTCTTTTTAGATCTTCTATTTGCTCATATTGGCGTAGAACGCTATTACAAGGTATAAGTTGTTCATCTATTTTCGACTTAATAGCAATTATACATTTATTTATTAGATCTAGTACTTTATCAATGGTTTGTTCTGTAACTGTGCTTTTTAGTCCATTATTCTGTAAGCTACTGTGTTTATGGTACAAGATAGCCCATCCTATTCTATAT